>CAZWOY010000010.1:0-25446 GCA_964635255.1 uncultured bacterium | reverse complement strand
CTATAATGTCGGGTATTTGACCTATCAGGAGGCAACTACCGATATACAGAAACGTCAAGCCAACAGAATTTTTGAAACGCTGCTGAAAATTTATCCGACAAGCGAATATACGCTCAACTGCCTCAGAAGAGTCGCTGAATATTATTTTATGCCGCCGGTAAACAATCTTGAAAAATCGGTGGAATACTATACGCGAATAAAAGATGAATTCAGGTACACTGAGTTTTATCAGGAAGCGCTCTATAAGTTAGGTTGGACATATTACCGGATGAGCGAACTTGCCGAAGCCGTTGAATATTTTGCCGATGTGCTTGATTACATATACGAACGAGAGTCCGCCGGACTGCCGCAAGCCAGTCAATTGGATATTGCGGAGGAATCGATTAATTATATCGGCATTTGCTACGCTGTCGATCGCAGCGAATGGCCGGGCGCAGGTATAAATAACATGGTAAGATGGCTGGACGAGAATCCCGAAAGAAAGAGCAATTATGGCAGGGCGTTGATATTGCAATTGGGTGAGATATTCCGGAATCAAATCGGTCAGTATATGTCTGCGGTGGAAACTTATGATAAATACATCGAGCTTTTCCCAATGGATCCGCAGACTCCCGAAGTTCAATTGAAAATTATCGATATTTTTCAACAGGGCGAAATATACGATCCGCAAGGAGCTCATTTAGAGAAAGTTGAATTCTATGAACAGTACAATCCAGACAGCGAATGGTGGACTGTCAACGAGGATTCTTCACTACGCAAAGAGCTGATACCTGAGCTCGAAAAGTATCTTGATTTAATTATCGAGGAAAAACTGGTTCTTGCTGTCGAAAATGACGATCAGGAAGAATTGGAAGCATTTGAGAAATACTGCCGTCAATATCTGCGATTTTGGACTCACGGTCCGAATGCCTATAAATTGCACTATAAGCTTGCTACTGCTTTAGAAAAAAGGCTGGATAGGCCTACTGAAGCTATGCGGGAATACTGGCAGGTCGTAACAACTTACGACGATACAGCGCATCAGCAACTTGCTGCAGGTCGTATAGTCGCTATCGGACAGGAACTCACGAAACGGGAAGCTGCCAGCGCAATTTACGTTTCGCCGGAAGGTAAAATATTGCCGCCGGAAATGAAGCCTCCGGAACCGAAAGAAGCTCAAATCGACACCTTTACGGTTGATTCTGACGAGCAGCCCACTGATGATTCTGAATCAGAAACGGAACAGCCGGAAGAAGGAATGGATGAATCCGAATCTGATACCACTCAAAGTGAAACGCCTACCGATGAATTGACAGCCGATTCATCGGCAATTGAAGATTCCCTTGCAGCGCAGGATTCGCCGGCGGTAGAAGATTCTTTAGCCGCCGCGGATTCAGTCGCCGTTGAAAAGGAAAAAGAAAAGGTCATCATAAAACATGTGCCTATGATGAATTCGGAAAGAATTCTCTTTTCCGGATTTGACCTTTATATCGGACTGTTTCCCGAATCGGAAAATACGCCGATTATGCTGTTCCAAGCCGGCGATAAGCTATTTGAACATAATAAGTTCGAGGAATCCCGAGCCTATTTGGATGAATTGATAAACAACTATCCCCAGCATAATCTGGTTGAAGACGCATACCGGATCTATCTCGAGGGATACTTTATCAGCAAGCAGTATGACGAGGTCGAGGAAGTTTATGATCGAATCGCCGCCGCTGACATTTCAGAGGATTTGAAGAAAGAGGGAGCTAACCGTAAGGCGCAGTCTCTTTATCTTTACGGCAAGGACCTGATTGAAGAGAATGACCATATTAAAGCCGCTGAAAAATTTAAGCGGGTAGCCTTGGAAACGCCCGATTTTGAAGAAGCGGATCGTGCATTGTTCCTTGCCGGACAGGAATATCGCGAGGCGGAAGCTTTCGATGAGGCTATTGAAGCGTTCATTATGCTGGTCGAAAAATATCCTGATTCGGAACGCGCGGATAAGGCTCTTTATAATGTAGGTTTCGATTTTAAAAACGCCAAGAACGATCCTAAATCGGCGGCTCAAACATTCGAAAGGCTGGTTAACGAATATCCCGAGTCCGAACTGGTTCAAAATGCCTTGGCGAACGCGAGCGCCTATTATGGCGAAGTCGATGATCATCGCGCGGTTATCCGAGTGAATGAAGAGTATGTGCGCCGTTTTCCAAACGCTGCTGACGCCGATGTGTACCTGTTTGAAAATGCAGAACATTACATGAAGCTCGATGAAATCGAAAAGGCTAATGAAATATACCAGAGATTTGCAAGAAAATATCCAAACGACCCCAGAACAGTTCAAGCGTATTTTGAGCGCGGCGGCTACTACGTAAGAAATGATAATATTTCACAGGCGAAGCGCGAATTTAGCCAGACAGTCGATGCGCATGAACGATTAGTGCGGGAAGGTGGAACTGGAAATCCGAGATATGCTTCTAAAGCGTTAGCCCAGCTTATTGACTGGGAACATGAAGAATATAACGAGCTTCAGTACAGACTTCCGCCTGCAAGCGCTGAAGCTGCGCGAGAACGCAAGAAGGAATGGCGAAACGAATTAACGGAAGAATACCAGAAACTTGTATCTTTCAATCAGAAAGAGGGGTATCAAGCCTTTTACAAAATGGGCCGGCTCGATGAAGAACTTGCTTTGTCGCGATTTAATCAAAATCTGCCCAATAATTTGACTCTTGAAGAGGAGATCACGCAGACTTCGACCATAGTGGACGAATCCATTCTGCTGAACAACCTTGCAAGTCAAACATACCGGGATGGATTAGGCACTTTGCGGTCGATATTAGAACAGCTTGATCCGGAGCGCGAGAGATTACAGCAGGAATATACAGAGTTCAATGATACCGTTATCAATATGCAAAAGGAGAATACGGAAGGATTGCCGGACTCTATGGCAAAACTGGACAACCTGTCCCGATCTCTTGCGGAAATTGATTCCGCTGTCACACTGGCGCATCAATGGTCAGACTCATGTACAAATAGAATTCCTGATATTGCTTCCAGAAACGGAGATTATTTAAAACGGCTTTGGCGCTTGAATCTTACTATTCGAGGCAATGCTGAGGACGAAGAAATTCAGATGCTGTTTAGAGAAGAGATCTTAAACAGCGCTATCGCGCCAATTGCCAGGGAAATTTGCGGATTATACTTAAGAAGTCTTAACGTGGCTCGAGAGTTTGAGAAAGAGGCTAAATATCTAACTAAGATAAGCGATTCCACTGCCGCGACCATTGAAACTTTGACTGGACAATATGTCAGCCAGGCGCAAAAAGCGAGAAATAGAATTGACCGATTTACAGGTCATTATGTTGAAATGCTGCCTGAAGGACCGGACGCCTTGTCGCCGGATGGATTTTATCCTGATGAAATGGGTTTTATAATTCAAGACCAATTGGATTATTTAAATACTTTTACAATGGACCTTTTAGGCGCTTTCGCGGGAGTGATGGATACGATATCAAGCTATGATACGCCCTACGGTTTTGCAGGAGACGCTCTCGATAATACGCTTCAATTCGTCGTCGATCAGCATGATGTTTATCGGGAATACGCGGAAAGGTCGGAGGAATATCAGGAAGAGTACTCGAATCAGTATTATGAGACCGACGCCATTCGTTATGATGATGCGGCAATTGCATTTGAAGATTTTGCAATCTATTCGTCCGATTACGACGTCGCTCTATTAGAAGGGGGCTTGAGAATCAAGAAAGAGTATGATATTTTAGGTCCTGCCGGCATCGAAATTATGTCTATTCTCATAAAAAAGGATCCGGAAACCTACGGAACGGAATATGGTTTAGGCGCAGAAACAACCGCGATCGCAACTTCATCGGAATGGCTGATTTATCCTGAATTTATCGCCGGTTTTGAAATGTTCGATTTCGACGATGAAGAGTGGCGAAGCGCTAAGATTGTTGATTTTCCGGCTGACGTCGATTTAGGCGTTCTTGACAGTCTTGGGGCGAAAGCCATCTGGTACTATTGGGACGAAATAATGAAAGCCGATTCTGCGCAGACCGATACCGCCGCCGTGGATTCAGTCGGAGCCGAAGAAGCTGTAGAAGATACGCTTGGCGCAGATACGACCGGACAGGCGGCCGATGAGGATCTGACCTCGGAAGAATTCGATGATTTGTTTATGCGCAGTGAAGAGACTGAGGATACGCTTGGAACGGAACAAGATTCTTTGGCGGCTGCGGAAGGCGATACTCTCGAAGCGGAGGATTTAGCCGAAGCAGATAGCGATACTTTGACGGAGGAAGCTATCGAGGATACCGTTGCGATAGAGCAGCCCGTGGTGGATGAAGAGTGGCAGTTCTGGATGGGCGTGGATAGCGTCGGCGCCCGAAAATATTTCTTTAGGAAATCCTTTGAAATAGACGCCAAACCGACGACAGGAACGATTTGGATTACTGCGGATGATAATTTCAGTCTCTTTGTTAACGAGGTGTATATCGCCGCGGATGATCGAGATACGATTGACTGGCATGAAGTTAGATCCTACGACTTATCCTCCTATTTACAAAGAGGCGAAAACCTTATCGCGGTGGGAACCTCGGATGTGGATAGCACCGGATATGGACTTGCAGCCGGATTGATTTACGAGAGTATTCGTAACATAGATCGGCAGATCGATGAGATCATCGAACGCGAGCGCGAGCGCCAGGGGAGTAAGAAACCCGAACCGGAAGGCGAACCTAAGGAAATTGAGGTTCACTTCATTCGCACTGTCGAGAAAAATAAACTAAGGTGAGGACTTTATGAATAAAAAAGCGATAACCGTTGTTTTTGCATTCTTTTTGTTTTTCATTATACACTTAACCGATTCGATCGCTCAGGAAGGTTCAGAGGGAGAGGTCTTAATGCTGGAAGAAATCATTATTCAGGTCGCGCCAGAATTGCCCACGGTCGTTGTAACCATTGAACGTCAGGAACCTGAGATAGCCCCGGCAACGATTCAGAGTCCCTTGGAAAGAATGATCGGAATCGACAAAGAACTGGTGAAGCCGGATTTAACCGAATTAAAGCCGGCGTTAATCAGCGATTCCGAACAAATGCTTGCAATGCCTCGAATTCGTTAATATTTTCGGTAGTAATTTAGTTCATTTTAGTTTTTCTTTAGCAAAACATCACAAACCCAAAATAATGGAGATGCAAACAGATGGGTGTATTTTCCAAATTCTTTAACGCATTTGGTTTCGACCAGCCCGGCTGGCAATTCATGTGGATCATTTTGATTTTCTTCGGAATAATGTTGGCAATTGCTATTGAGCGGGCAATTTACATTTACATTCGGTCAAATATCAATGCTCCTCGTTTTATGGCGAGAATACGAGAATTAGTGAAGAAAGAAAACTTCGACAAAGCAATTGAACTTTGTAAAGCCGGCGGCAATCGTGCGCTGCCGCAAGTTTGTCTTGCTGTATTGAAGGAAGCGAAGAATCGAGAATTCGTAGATTTCCGCGCGGTGCAAAACGCTGTCGATGAGGCGACGCTCGAGATTATACCCAGATTGGGCAAGCGAACCGGCTATTTGGCGACGATCGGCAATATCTCGACCCTGACAGGTCTTTTGGGAACGATCTTCGGTCTGATTGTTTCATTCGAGGCGGCCGGCGCGGCAGGAGGAGGTCAGGAAGCGCTCACCCAGGGTATTGCTGTCGCAATGCTCACAACGATGTGGGGCTTGATCGTAGCTATTCCGTCTCTGATTGCCTATACGCTGATTAATACGAAAGCTAATTCGATTATAGACGACATCGATGAGCATTCCGTTAAATTAATTCACCTCATTACCCGAGGCAAATAGTGGCTTATCAACCTTCCCAAAAGCGAAAACGCGAAGAAGAAGATATTGAATTAAACATTACCCCCATCATGAATCTGATGGTGGTTTTAATTCCATTGCTTTTATCAGCAGCGCAACTAACAGAACTATCGCTTTTGGAATACCTGCCGCCCGCTGAGTCTGCAACTGCCGAAGATGCAGGCGCTCCTGCAGAAGAACCGAAAGGGGGAGGTAAAACCGATAAGCTGAGTCTGTTGGTAAACATAGCTGAAGAAGGCATACAGGTAAGCATGTTCCAGACTGTCGAAGAAGGGAAATTTTTCTATGAAATCCCGAAAAAAGTCGATGGATCGTACAATTGGGAGACGCTTAACGACAGTCTTTGGAGCATAAAACAGAACATTGTCGGCGAACCGATCGGGACTGAAAAAGTGCAGGATGAAATCACGGGCGAGATGAAAGAAGTTCCGAAGTATAAGTTCAAAGACGGTGAAGAGGTGTCAATTACGGCAATGGGCGTTACCCCATTCCAGATAATTGTCGAAGCAATGGATAAATGCAAGTACCGCGTTGAGAACAAGGAAATCAAACCGATGTTTCCCGTTGCAATGCTCAAGCAGTTTCAGTAATCTTGCGCAGCATGAAAATTTGTTGCGTTCGATTGCAAATCTGCATTTAAAAACTTCTCGTGAAATGATTTTTTTTTAGTTGGAGCTAAAATGGCGTTTCAACCTTCGAAAGCGAAAAAGAACCGGCGCAAAGAGAAGGGTGGTTTATCACTTAACTCGATGATGGACATGATGACCATCATTTTGCTATTCCTGCTTAAATCGATGTCCACTTCGGGCGCGTTAATTAAGCCCTCTCCATACCTGGATCTTCCAAATTCCATTCATGAGATGGAACCTAAAAAGGCGTTGGCAATTTTAGTCAATCAGGATGGAGTCTTCGAGGATATGCTGGACAATCCGCGCGTAATATCTACGCAGCAGGAATTACAGAATGAAGAAACTGTGATGCTGCCGGGTTTAGAGCAATACCTATTGGAGCAAAAAGAACTGATTGAACGGACAGGGCGGGTATTCAAGGGCGAAGTGACGATTCAATGCGATAAAAATGTTAGGTATGACTGGTTGATAAAGGTAATAAATACCTGCGGACAGACAGAATTCGCAACGATTGACTTCGTTGTTAAAAAAGAAAAGGCGTGAGGTAGCTTGTGGCTCAAGTAATGACATTTCCAAAAGAATTCCAGCATCAATTTTTCAGAGACGTCGATAAGAGTTTCTTTCTTATCTGGCTGGTCACTTTTGTGCTTTCGACTACTTTTTTTCATTACATGTCAACTCTTCCAGTGAAAGAGTTAACGGCTGAAGACGTTAAACGTTACACTGAAGTGATCTACAGAGTAAAAGCTACTCCTCCGAAAACAGTCGAGACCGTAGCTGAAGAATCTGCGCCGGCGGAAGTTACCGAAGTCCCTGAAGAAGTTGTTGAAGAGAAAGTGGAAGAAGAAAAGGATGAAATTGTCGAAACCCAGCAGGTTTCAGAAGAGGTCAAAAAGGAACGGCGCGAGGGAAAACGGGCTGAGAGAAGAAGCAGGCAAGAGCTAAGAAGACAAAAGGTTCAGGCTGCCGCTCAGCGAATGAAGATCCTTGCCGGACCGACGGCTACCGGCGGACGTAGAACGCGCGGCGGCGCACAGGAGAGGGAAGCCTTGGGATTGACGTCAGGTAAGGTAGAGGGCGCTGACGTAAAGAAAATGGTCGGCATGGTCGGCGACGCTGGATCGGCTGATAAAGTTAAAAAGGCGCGCGGTACGGGAGTGGTTTCCGAAGACGTCGGCGATATCGATATCGAAGAATTGCGCGATATTTCTGCCGATGATTTGGATATGATGTTCCAGGAAACGTCTATCGAACTCAATAAGCAGGCAATCACCGCCCGCGGCAGGGGAGCAAAATCCAAAGAGAGAAACCAGGCGGCAATTTCTGAAATTGTAATGAAAAACAAGAATCAAGTTCAGTATTGCTACTGGTCTTTGAAACGCCGCGATTCGAGCCTTAAAGGAAGAGTTGTCGCCGAGTTTACCATCGATACATCGGGCGCAGTCATCCGGGTTAGATTCCGTCAAAGCGAATGGGGCGGCAATCCTCTCGGGAGCGAAGTGGAAAAATGCATCAAAAACGTTATCAGCAGTTGGCAATTCGAACCGATCGATCCAAGCGGCGGTAATGTTACTGCAGGCGCAACCTACGTTTTTGGCTAAAGCATAAAAAAAGAAATAAATTCCTTTCGAACGGGGTTGATTATTTTCGACCCCGTTTTTTTTGTGATTTGTGCAATACGGTAGGAGTACATTAAAATGACTTATAGAACGCATACATGCGGTGAACTTAACGGCGCAGGCGCAGGGAAGCAGGTTGTCTTATCCGGCTGGGTGGCGAGAGTTCGAGACTTGGGCGGGTTATTGTTTCTTAGTCTAAGAGACCGATACGGAAAGACGCAGATTGTAACGGATCAGGATCCGGCGCTGGACGAGATTTTAAAAACTCTGAGTATGGAAGACGTTGTCAGATTAGAAGGCGTGGTGAGAAAAAGACCGGACGAAATGATAAATCCCGATATGAAAACCGGTGAAATCGAAGTCTTGGCGCAGTCCATCGAGGTTCTCAATAAATCTGATTCTCTGCCCTTAATAGTTGAAGATAAAGAGGAACTTAGCGAGGAACTTCGGCTTAGATACCGGTATCTCGATCTTCGGCGGCCGCGAATGATAAGGAACCTATTGACCAGGCACTATGCCTTGCAATCTGTAAGGAATTTTAATGCTGAAAATGGTTTTTTTGAAATAGAAACGCCATTTCTTATCCGCAGCACGCCGGAAGGCGCGCGGGATTTTATCGTGCCGAGCAGGATACACCGCGGCATGTTTTATGCGCTGCCTCAATCTCCGCAGCTCTATAAACAATCGTTAATGGTCGGAGGAATCGACAGGTATTTTCAAATTAGCCGTTGTTTCCGCGACGAGGATTTAAGAAAGGACCGCCAGCCGGAGTTTACTCAAATTGATATAGAAATGTCTTTTGTCAACGCCGGGGACGTGCTTCTTCATACTGAAAATATGATGAAACACGCAATGAAACAAGTTTGCGATATTGAGATAAACGATAGTTTTCCTCTTATAAATTATGAAGACGCGATGGATTTATATGGTACAGACGCACCGGATCTAAGATTCGGAATGACGTTTAAACGCACCGATGAATTCTTTCGCGGCTCCGGGTTTAAAGCCTTTGAGTCCGCTATAGCCAGTGGCGGCTGCATATATGGACTATGCGGCAAAGGAAAGGCGGGACTCTCAAGGAAACAGCGAACCGAGCTCGAAGACCTGGCGCGCGACTTTGGATTGAGCGGATTGCTGAATACCCAAGTTACTGAAAACGGTCTCACAGGTATTTTAGGCAAGGTTTTCGAAGCGGATCATCAGCGAAAACTGATTACATATCTGGACGCCGAAGATGGCGATCTGCTGATGTTTGCAGCCGGTGAAAAAAGAAAGACGCAGACCGGTTTGGGAAAATTAAGAAATAGGCTTGGACTTATCTGGGATCTCATACCGGAAAACGTCTTTTCATTTTGCTGGGTAATTAATCCGCCTCTTTTTGAAATCGAAAACGACTCGGATAGGATTTCGCCGGTTCATCATGCATTTACGGCGCCGCTCGACGAGGATTTGGACAATATCGAACCGTCGCCGTTAAACGTTCGAAGCAAGGCGTATGACCTCGTATTAAATGGCGTGGAACTTGCCTCCGGCAGTATCAGGAATCACCGGTCGGATGTTCAGAAGCGGATATTAAAGGCAATGGGCATAGGAGCTGAGGAAGCAAATATGAGATTCGGCTTCCTTTTAGAGGCGTTAAAATATGGCGCTCCGCCCCATGGAGGCATTGCTGTGGGGTTTGATCGATTCGTAATGCTGATGGTCGGAGAAAAATCAATCAGAGACGTCATAGCATTTCCAAAAACGAACATAGCAGTTTCATTGATGGATGGAGCTCCGAGTGAGATAGATTTAGAGCAATTGCGAGAGCTTGGATTATTTTTTAAGAATCCTGATAATAAGGCTTGACATTGCTATCGGTATTTATTAAGTTTGAAATATGTTAATGCCCTTTAGGCGTCATAAAACGGAGGACCTAAATTTAGCATGAAAAGAATCTTTACAGCATTTATTGCTGTGGTTTTTACGTTTAGCTTACTTTCTTTCGGCGGTTGCACAAAGTATGCAAGCCAGGAAGACCAGCAAAAACTCGAAGAAGCCCGTTCCGCGTCAGTTTCGGCAGAAAAAGAACTTGAAGAGGTTCGAGCTGAGCGCATGAAAATGGAAGACGAGCGCGATTCGAAACAGCGGGAAGTCCAACGACTGGAAGCTGAACGCGACCGGTTGCAAAATCAATAATTTTTAGGATGGAGGTTTTAGTATGCGAACATTAATTTTTTTACTGCTGGCAGCCTTTATCTTAGGATCGATGGGCGTTAATTCGGCTTCAGCCGCCGATAAAATGACC
This sequence comes from uncultured bacterium, assembly GCA_964635255.1. GTDB lineage: Bacteria > Electryoneota > AABM5-125-24 > Hatepunaeales > Hatepunaeaceae > CAZWOY01. Next base: position 15,069 of record CAZWOY010000010.1, on the reverse strand, counting down.
TATGAAGAATACCAGGCGCAACTGAAGGCTTACCAGGACCGAGAACAAAATGCTCTTGAATCAATAGAAGCAGAAAGACAAACTATAGCTGATATTGAACAGGAAAATGCCGAGCTCGATGCACAGATTGCTGCGTTATGGGATGAGATATACGCTCTCGCTGGAACGAATGAAGAAGAATACGATCAGTTCCAGGACGAGATTGCCATGCTGGACGGCCGCATCAGCGAGTTGGAAAGAATGAGTCCGGATCGTCTGCTTGAAAACGCTGATGAGCTGGATGAGTTGACTGAAAAACTAGGATCCATAAAAAATGAGAATCCTGCAAAAATTTCCTGGGTCATGGAACAACTGGATAATCTATCAGATAGAGTTGAGCGACTGAAAAGAGCTCTGCCCAAACCGAAACATGATATGTACACGGTTATACGCGGCGACTATCTATGGAAGATTTCAGGAAAGCAGAGTATTTATAACGACTCCTGGAAATGGATGCGAATCTACAGCTATAATCGCGGTCAGATCAGCAACCCGGATCTGATCTATCCAGATCAAAGGCTGACTATCCCCCGGCAGATCGGACGCGACGAACATCTTGTTCAGCGAGGCGAGTACTTATCGAAAATTGCCGGCTACAATGAAGTTTATGGTGATCCGTTTAAGTGGACAAAGATATACCAGGCGAACAAATCAGGCGGATTTATTCAGGATCCCAACGTGATTTATCCCGAACAAATCCTGACGATTCCGCAAGATTAGGGATTTATTCCGTAAGAGAAAACAACCATTCAGTTAGAAGTTTCCGATTGCGTGAAGCTTGCAGGCGAATATTTGTGTACCCTTATTTGTGCTATACCACAAATAAGGGTATCTTTTTTGTGGAGGAATTCAGATAAAGACGGCAACTGAAGACGCTGCTCAAATAGATTTTAACATAGACAGTGAAATAATCCCAACGCTGCTTGGCGTGGGAGATGAGAATCTCCGCTATCTTGAAGACCATTTTGAATCAGTAATAACCGTCCGCGGCGGCAAGATAATAGTTAAAGGCCCTCAATATGAAATTGACAAAATCAGACGGGTGTTCGATGATTTGTCATCTTTGTATAAGAGTAAATCCGACGTAAACGCTTCAGATATCGATACGGTGTTAAGATTGTCAGGTTTTTCCGATAATGTACCGGCGGCTAAAGAAGCGATAAACGCCTCATTATCTTTGAAGGTTCCGAATGGGACAATTTATGCGAGAAGCGACAATCAGGCGAAATACATCAGAATGATGGAACGGGATTCGGTCGTATTTGCAATAGGTCCCGCCGGCACAGGCAAAACCTATCTCGCAGTTGCAATGGCGATCGATCGATATTTGCGGAAGCTCATCGATAAAATTATCTTAGTCCGCCCGGTAGTTGAAACCGGCGAAACTTTAGGATTTCTTCCCGGCGATATACTCGAAAAAGTAGATCCATATTTCAAACCGCTGTACGATGCCTTGGATGAATTGTTTTCTCGAGAACGGGTTCATAAATTGATAGAAAAAGGTGTAATAGAGGTAGCGCCGCTTGCTTACATGCGAGGCAGAACGTTGAATAAGGCTTTTGTAATTCTGGATGAAGCTCAAAATACGACATCAGGACAGATGAAAATGTTTCTCACCAGATTGGGCGTTTCATCGAAGGCTGTTTTAACAGGCGATCTTACGCAGATCGATTTAGCGGAACCCTCGAAATCAGGATTGCTTGAAGCTCAAAACCTTCTGCGGGGAATAGACGGCATTGGTTTTATCCATTTTGCCGGTCATGACGTTGTGCGGCATAAACTCGTAGCTGAAATTATTAAAGCTTATGAAACAAAAGGCTGCGATAATGAATAGCAGCCTTGAGAATTCAGAATCCTCCACTGAACCTTCGCGACCGGTAATTCACTGGTGGCATTGGGTTGCGGGAATCCTGCTGGTTCTGGTTTTTACCTGGCTGTCGCCGCGCGGGAAATCTCCCGAATACGCCCATCTGACAAAAGGAAGCATTTCGCAGCAGAAGATAATCGCGCCGTTTGATTTTGAAGTTCTGAAATTCCCTGAAACGCTTGAGGAAGAAAGAAAGGAAGCCGCCGAAAATGTGTATCCGGTTTTGGTCAGAGTCGATTCTATCGGAGATTTGCATCAGCGTGATATTATTGAATTCGGAGCGAAAACTCATTCTATTTTCTCATTATTATCCGACAGTGTATTTCAAGACTTGGAAGAAATAAAAAAAGAATGGCGGAAAAACTTAGGCGAGGATGATTCCATTAAGTATAGAAATGGCGTCGATGACCTGTTTAGCCGTTTTGGGTTTAGAATAACCGATGATACCTGGGATTTTCTTTTTGATCTGTTTATAGTCGATCGCACCGAGCAGCCGGGCATATATTTTAAGTATTTCGACAATGTACTGGAAAATTTGCTGCGAAATATCTATGGGCAGGGAATCATAAACGTTCCAAAGAACAGGATACAACATCCTTCAGGAAAAATTATGATTCAATACCAGGGAGAGGAAACCGCCGTTAAATTATCGATGTTGCTGACGCCGAATGAAGCGATTGACAGGATATCGGTTTTATTAAATAAAAATGTTCCCGATACTTTGTATCCGACAGGCGCGGTCAGCGCCGCCTATGAAATATTGCAAACCTTTATTGCCCCAAATATTATTTATGATTCGGCAGAAACCGAACGCCGGAAACAGACGGCGATTGATAAAGTCCCGACAGCTTACGGTTTGGTAAAAAAAGATGAACTGATTATCGACAAAAATATCCGAGTGACGCGCGAACATTTGGCTAAATTGAATTCGCTTGCGACTGTCAGAGCCGAACGGGAGCAGGTTAAAGGGGGTTTCAAAGCGCCTCTGCCGCTGATAGGTCAATTTATTATTGCCTGTTTATTAATCAGTTTTTTAGGAATATTCATTGCTCGTTCCAAGAGTCAGGTTTGGGATGATTGGAAACTAATTATTTTAATAAGTTTGCTGCTTATTTTAATACACGTTTTTCAGGTTTTTGTCCCGATTAAATATAATTTATCGAAATATCTTTTTCCAATTCCTGTTTTAGCGATGTTAACCGCGATCCTTGTCGATCGCAGCGTCGCTCTGATAGTTGTTCTGGGATCGGCTTTGATAGGCGGTTTTCTATATGGGAACGACTTTACGGTAACGTTCGCTACAGTCATTACCGGCGGCGTATCTGTTTTAGCTGTGCGAGACGTCAAAAATCGAGCTGACGTCATGCGAGCTACAATTTATCTCGCCGTAACCTACATCCCGCTGATTGCCGCTTTTCACTTTATCAGATATTCGACAGATTCAGGCATCTGGAAAGATTATGTCATTGCCGGCGGAAATGCGGTTATTTCACCGGTATTGGTTTTGGGATTGCTGTATATTTTCGAGAATCTATTCCGGATCACAACCGACTTTTCATTGTTAGAGCTGTCGGATCTAAACAGACCATTGTTGCGAGAACTATCGATTAAGTCGCCGGGAACCTACCACCATAGTATAATGGTGGGAACTTTAGCGGAAAAAGCCGCTCAGGCGATAAACGCCAATTCGCTGTTGACCAGGGCTGGCGCTTATTATCATGATATTGGAAAGATAAAAAATAAAGAATATTTCATCGAAAATCAGGAGACGGGAATTGAAAATATTCATGATAAACTTCCGCCGTCGAAATCGGCTGACATTGTTATTAAGCATGTGGAGTACGGATTGGAATTAGCGGATAAATATAAATTGCCTGAAAGAATCAAAGATTTTATTCGCGAGCATCATGGCAAATCAAAACTGGCTTTCTTTTATAAAAAAGCCATTTCCGAACTCGGCGAGGAAGTTGACGATAAAAAATTCAGATATCCCGGGCCAAATCCCCGGTCGAAAGAGACCGGAATTCTGATGCTGGCGGATCTGGTCGAAGCTGCAACCCGCACCATGGATTATAAAAACCACGATGAATTATCTGCAGTTATTGAAAAGCTCATTAGAAACAGACTGCTGGAAGGCGACCTCGACGATTGTCCGTTAACCGTTAATGATCTTAAGAAAATAAAAGAGTCGTTCGTTCAGGTTGTGCTTGGAATTCATCATCAGCGCATTCCCTATCCCGGACAGAGAGAATTCCAGCGAGAAGCGGCGCAGGAAGCAAAGGACGCTTCAGGAGAAAAATCCTAATGATCTCGATAAAATCAATGTATAAATTGGTTTTGGATTCATGACGGTGGGAAATGATATGAGTGGCAGTCAGAATTCTCATGAGGAACCCGACTTACACTATTGTGTGGACGGCGTCTGCGTTTCCTGCTTTAACGACCAGTTGACTCAGGATTTTGCAGAGAAAATTATCGAACTGATCAAACAAGGCGCAAATGAAGAAAACAGAGATCTGGGCGATATTAATATAGTCATTGGAAATAATGATTTGCTCCACAGATTGAATTTAAGATATTTAGGTTTAGATTATCCGACGGATGTTCTTGCATTTGAAATGACTGAAGATAAAATTGGTTGCATAGAAGGCGATATTTACTTAAGCTATCAGAAGGCGGAGTCTCAAGCCGTCGAATTGAATAACGGCGTCGAACAAGAAATCCTCCGTTTGGCAATACATGGATTCCTGCACCTTTGTGGCTGGGATCATGACGATGACGTCTCGCTAAAAGAGATGATAGGCTACGGCGAGAAAATTATTAACATGGTTTAACTTGGAAGTTCCTTGGAAGTTGATTTATGGCTTAACTTAGCGGCTGTTATTTTGTTGCTGGCTCTCTCGGCTTATTTTTCGAGCTCCGAGAGCGCCTTTTTTTCTCTAAGCCGTAATACGCTTGATAAACTTAGGGAATCCACAGATCCGCGTGCGAGGCGAGTAGCTCATTTAATGGACAATCCCCGACTGCTGCTCGCTGCAATTCTCTCCGGGAATACGGTTGTAAATACGGCTGCTGCGGCGTTAGCTGCATTCGCAGCGGTTGATTTGGCTCATATTTTCGATTTCAATACAAGTCTTGCAATCGCCATTGAAGTGGCATGCATGTCGATTATCATTTTGTTTTTCTCGGAATTATTTCCAAAGTTTATCGCTCTGAAAGATTCTGAGAAATATGCAATGCGCGTCTCGTTGGCTCTATTAATCATCAGCCGGGCGCTATATCCGATAGCCGGTCCATTGTCCTGGCTTACCGGCAGGCTTTCCGTTGCAATGGGAGTCGAAGGTCATTCCGCGATTACCATGTCCGAATCGGAAATCAGAGCCCTCGTGCAGGTTGGTCATGAAAGAGGCGCTCTGGAGGCGGATGAACGCCGAATGATTCACTCCATATTTCAGTTCGGCGACACCACTGTACGCGAAATAATGGTTCCGAGAATCGATATCGTGGCGGTAGATGTGACGATTCCGCTGGATGAAATGCTGGAGCTGGTTGTGGACTGCGGACACTCCCGGATTCCGGTTTATGAAAACACTATCGACAATGTTATCGGTTTAATTTATGCAAAGGATTTGCTCGCCGTTACCCGCGGACTGGTTGATTTCAATCTGAGAAGATTAATTCGTACGAATATTATGTTTGTGCCGGAAGAGAAGAAAATCGACGACCTGCTCAGGGAGTTCCAAAGTCAAAAAATGCACATGTCGCTGGTTGTCGATGAGTATGGCGGGATAGCCGGACTTGTGACGATGGAAGACATAATCGAGGAAATCGTGGGAGAAATTCAGGATGAGTATGATAAAGAACAGCCATTAGTTAAGCGTGTCGATGAAAAAACGCTGATCGTCAACGGCAGATTAAATATTTATGAGTTCAATGAACTCGAAGGATTTGAGATTGTGCCTGACAGCGAAGCCTACGATACAATAGCGGGTTTTGTTTACAGTAAATTGGGCGTCGTACCGAAAAAAGGACAGCAATTTGAGTATAAGGGTTTCAGCTTTATCGTCGATGAGGTTTTAAACAAGCGTATTATACGCATTAAGATCGTGAAGGACGGAGGCGTTTTCGAGGATGTTTGAGAAAATGAACCGATGGATACGGATTAATTATGCTCGCATGCTTGTTAATTATCTAAGTAAGAAAAGCAGTCAGAAAACGATTTCATTGAGCGAATGCTGGAAGGATATAAACAAGTGTTTGATTTGCATCCCTTCCGACGGAGTAACCGAACAGGCGGTAGGCGTTGTCGTAAAACGGATCCAGTACAAATTTCCCGAAGCGAAACTCTTATTTGCTAAAACGAGTGATAGCGTTCAACAAAAAGAAACAGCTTCCGATCTGTTTCTTATTTCACCGGAAAAATTTTATTTTTTTGGAGCGCCGAAAAACTATTTGAAGCAATATTTCAGAACTGCCGGCGTCGATCTGGCAGTAGATCTATCTCAAAAATATGAACCGATTTTTGCCTATTGCTGCCTGATTTCAGGAGCAAAAATGAAGGTTGGATTTAATACTGCGGAAAATAACTCGGTGTTTAATTTTCAAATATCGCCGAAACCGGAGCGCAAAGGAATTGAGCGATTTGAGGTTTTGGCGAGCTATTTGGGATGAGTCCGGAGGAATATCGATCGACCCTAAGATTGAAAGACTTATTAAGCGTTGAGCGACCTGGAAGATATATAGCCGGGGAATATAATGCAATAAGAAAAACGAAAAATTCCGGTTTAAAAGTCTGCCTATTATTTCCGGATATTTATGAAATCGGGATCAGTTATTACGGTTTTCAGATCCTCTATCATCTTATTAACAAACATCCGGATACAACCTGTGAAAGAGCATATCTTCCATGGAAAGATATGCAGCAAATTCTCAAGAGTAAACGCCGCTCTCTTTTCAGTCTTGAAACTCAAACGCCGGTATCGGAATTCGACGTCATCGCCGTTACTATGCAAACTGAACTGCATTATCCCGATATTATCAAAGCTATGGATTTAGCCGGCGTCGAAAGATATGCGACGAAAAGGAAAAAAACAGATCCGTTCGTTATCGGCGGCGGACCGTGCGCATTTCATCCTGAACCTGTTTCGCCCTTCTTTGACGCCTTTTTTTTAGGCGATATCGAGGATTCTGTCGATTTATTGATCGATTTATTCGGTTCGGTTGATTTTAAGCAAGCCCCGAGGGCGGAAAAATGGCGTCAAGCCAGTCAAATCAACGGTGTTTATGCTCCGGGGTTGTATTGCAGTGTGAATGGGAACAGAAAACTTGAACCTAAGACTGTAAATACGCCCAAAAAAATCCGGGCTCAGACGGTAAGAGAACTGAAATCTGAATATTATCCCGATAAGCCGGTTGTTTCCTCGGTAAGAGGATTTCACGATAGACTTACGGTTGAAATAATGCGCGGCTGTACGCAGGGATGCAGGTTCTGTCAGGCTGGAATCCTGCATAGACCCGTAAGAGAAAGACCACCGGACGATATAGAAAAGCAGATATTAGCCGGACTAAAGAATACCGGCTGGAACGAAATAGGCTTGTTGTCTCTTTCTTCGTCCGATTACAGTGGATTAGCGCCGCTGATGAAATCGCTTGAGCCTAAACTTCGCGAGCGAAAAGCGACTCTGGCTTTTCCCTCATTGCGCCCTTCTTCATTTACTGAGGAGATTGCCTCGATCGATACCGGCGGCAGGAAAGCCTCGCTTACTTTTGCAGTCGAAGCCGGCAGCGAAAGACTGCGAGGAGCGATCAATAAATCGCTTCGCGAGGAGGAGCTTTTCAAAGCGGTGGATACAGCTTTTCGACACGGTTGGCGGGCTGTAAAACTGTACTTTATGGTTGGATTGCCGACCGAAACAGATGATGATGTGATCGAAGGCGCAATGTTGATATCTGAATTATGTAAACAATTTCGCAAGGGAAAAGAACTAAAAGTATCGGTCGCTCCCTTTATACCAAAGCCGCATAGTATTTTCGAGCGTGAAAGATTTTTCGATTATGAAACTTTATTCAAACGCCAGCGAATGATTGTACAAAGTCTAACAGGCAAAAAAAATAAGGCTTCATGGCGGGACGTCGATGAAAGTATTATTGAAACGGCGCTTGCGCGCGGCGGAAGGGAGCTTTCTAAGGCAATTGAAGAGGTAGCGGATAGCGGCGGTGGATTTGAAAGCTGGAGCGGCGAGTTTTCAAAGGAAAGCTGGTTTTCTACATTGGACAGGCATTGTCCTGAATGGAGAAATCTGCTGAATCGCATAAGCGAGGACGAACCCACGCCTTGGGATCATTTAACGAAGGGAGTCGCCAGGCAGTTTATAAGAAAAGAACTTGAAAGGGCGAAAAAAGGAATCAGAACGGCGGATTGTAAGTATGAGGAGTGTCCGAAATGCGGATTAATGAAAGAATGCGAATACTTCGATTCAGAACGGATGGAAAAAATAAGCCTGATATTATCTCCAAGCATCTCAGGAAGCCAACAAGAGGATCGAACTCATTATTCAAACCATGCTGCATTTAGTGAGAAATCACAAAGATACAAATACCGCATTTACTTCAGCAAATTGGGCTTCTGCCGTTATCTTGGACATAACGATTTAATGGCCGTAATTGAGCGATGTCTGAGGAGGGCGGAAATCCCGTTGATTTACAGCGAAGGCTATAATCCCAGACCGAGATTAAGCTTTTCGCCGGCTATTCCATTGGGGGTGGGAGCTGCGAAGATTTGGATCGATTTTCGGACCTATGATAAAATTGACGTTAGCGCGGCACGGCGAGATTTGCAGAAATCTTCGCCGAAAGGAATTCGCATTTGGGAAGTGAAGGAACAGGAAAAACAACTTAAAAGTCAAAATAATCCAGATTCATCAAAAAGATATCGGATTCGGTTAACTAAAGCTGTTAAAATTGAATATATTATAAGTAACTTTTTACAATTGGAAGATTTTCCTGTTCTTTCATCTGAAATGTCGAAAGACAGGCGGAAAATATATTTAACGTTAGACCAATCCCGCAAACCGAAAATCTTGGATGTGGCTTTTGGGATAACGGAAAAACTAAAGGGACAATGGGGGGGAGAGGAAGCGCCGCAAATCGCGAGTGTGACTCTTTTAGATTAGAAAAACGATTCGATTTGGCAGTCGAATCTGATCTTTGCAAGCTCAAATGAAGCAAGACATAATTATTAATTCCACTACGAGCGAGACGAGAATCGCTCTTCTCGAGGACGATCAGTTAGTAGAAATCTTCGTTGAACGTCCGGAAAATGAGAGAATGGTGGGCAGCATTTACAAAGCTATCGTGCGGCGCGTGATGGTTGGCATGTCGGCGGCGTTCGTTAATATCGGCTATACACAAGATGCTTTTTTGCACTTTTCAGACCTTGGGGGAGGCAACGAACTGTTCAGCCGGGATGACGATACCGAGATCGATGAAGATAACCAGTCTTCTCAAATGCGCAGAAGAAGATGGGAGGGGACCGATCTCAAGGTCGGTCAGGAGATTCTGGTGCAGGTTATCAAAGAGCCGATCGGCAATAAGGGCCCGCGCGTTAGTTCTCAACTTTCCGTTCCCGGCAGATTTCTTGTACTTGTTCCGAATGAGACGTTTACAGGCGTGTCGCGGAAAATCAGGTCGCATAACGAACGAAAAAGACTGAAACGAATTACGAGTAAGATTTGTCCGAAGGGTTACGGCTTAATTATGCGCACTTTAGCGGAATCCAAATCGGAGGATGCGTTAAAGTCGGATTTAAAGCGCGTTTACCGCAATTGGACAAAAGTTATGCGGACAGTAGAAAGCCAGAAAGAACCTGGATTGGTTTATCGCGATATGTCGATGGCGTCCTCTGTCATCCGCGACCTGTTTTCTCCTGAAGTTAACAGCCTGGTTATCGATTCCCGTAAACTTTACCGTGAAACGGTCTCTTACATCAAGGATGTATCGGATAACCTGGTCAGCAAGATTCAATTATACACCGGCAAACTTCCGATTTTTGACCGTTATGGAATCGAAGCCGAGATCGAAAAGTCGATGGCGCGTAAAATATGGATGAACGGAGGCGGGTATATCTATATAGATCCCACGGAAGCGCTTGTCGCGATCGACGTCAATAGCGGCAGGTTCGTTGGGAAGAAAGATCATGAAGAAAATTCACTGAAAGTCAATTTAAAGGCGGTTAAAGAGATTTGCCGGCAACTGCGTCTGCGTGACATCGGTGGAATTATCGTCATCGATTTTATCGATATGGCTGACGAAAGAAATAGATTTCGCGTTTTTGAAGAAATGCGCAAAGCGTTAAGAATGGATCGGGCAAAATGGGATATTGCTCCGATCAGTCCTTTTGGATTGCTTGAGATGACCCGGCAGCGAAACCGGCCTTCGATCCTTTTCACTTTTCGAGAGCAGTGCCCGCAGTGCGAAGGTACGGGCATGGTGCCTTCGATGGAAACCGTGGTCACAATTATCGAGCGCTGGATAAAGAGGTTTTCTGCTGAGACAAAAGAGAAACGGCTGGGTTTAGTACTCAATCCGCGGATAAAAAACCATTTATCCGGAGGCGTAAAGAGCCGGATCGCGCGTATTATGTGGAATAATAAGCTGTTTATCACGATGGAAGCCGATGAAGACATGCGATTCGAAGAATTTAAAGCCTGGTCCTACAAACAGAGAAAAGAAGTAACCGAAGATTTCATGACGTATAACATTGCCAAGAACTTAAAAGATGGATAAAATGGCTTGACGTTTAGTAAATTGTTAATTATATTTTAAGTTTCAGGAATCTAAGGAGCAATGCAGTCAAAAATGTACGCGATCATAAAAGTTTTAGGCAGACAATACCGGGTTTCACCGGATGAAAAGATAGAAGTCGCTCGGATAAAGGCAAATCCGGGCAGCCTGGTTACGGCTGAAGACGTCATGTTAGTGAACGATGGCGAGAATGTTGAAATCGGCGCGCCGACACTCCCATATAAAGTGAATATGGAAATTGTTAAACATGACAAAAGACCGAAAGTAGTTACGGCGATGTTCAAGCGCAGAGGCGGTATGCGACGGACGAAAGGTCACAGACAGCCGTTTACGGTAGTAAAAGTAAAATCAATCGAGAGGGAGGGATAAAATGTCTCATAAGAAAGGCGGCGGAAGCTCGCGAAACGGTCGCGATTCAAATTCGCAGCGATTGGGAGTTAAGCGTTTCGGCGGTCAACCGGTTAGAACCGGAACGATTATTGTCAGACAAAATGGAACGAAATTCCATCCTGGGAAAAACGTTGGACGCGGGAAAGACAACACGCTGTTCGCATTGGCTGACGGGAAGGTCGTATTCGAAAAATATCTCGGAAGAAACGCGATTAGCGTTAGCGCCGATTAGCTAATTTAAACGTTTGTTTTTCAGTTGAAATTCTAACGTAGATTTGGATTTATTTGAATGCGAAGTTAAACCTTCGCATTTTTTGTTTGCCGGAATTTGCATTAGTTTATGATATTTCTTATTTTGGGAAAAGGTAATTCAAGAGTAAAAAGCTTAGAAGGCGGTTTTATGAAATTTCTTACGGCAGCGCTGCTTGTATTGTTTGCGATAATTCCCTTGCACGCGAATGAGATGCTCGAAATCAGCGTCGATGGCGAAATTATTGATCTCAAACCTCATTTGGGCATTGTGGCGTCAGGATACATGGCAAATCCATTAGAAGATTTTAAAGCCGGTTACGACAATTTTACCGGTTTTGAAGTCGGAGCCGCCATATCTTTGACGATCAAGGAACGCAATAACCATCATGTGGGCGGTTATTATTTTAAATTTTCCTATGATAAAATTCCCTTAAAAGACGAACTGATCGAGGCTTATGCGCTTGAGAGCGGAACGGAAGCGACGATGATGGGATTTTATTTCGGCGAAGGGGTTGGGATACCGATTATCATTTCAGATCACTTTTCGATTTCGCCGTTTTTAGGCAGCGCTATAGGCGCGGCGGTGTTTAAGCTCGACGATGAAGATTTTCTGAGTATGGGCGAGCATACGCACACCGAACTCTTAAAGGAAAACGATCATTTTAACGTTGCAAGTTACAGCCAGCTCGGTTTGATTGTTTCCGGCGCAAACCATGTTTCACTGCAATTTTCTTATGATCTGGCGTCTGTCGAAAGAGCTTGGATGTTCTGGCACTCGATGGTTAATGGAATTGCGAGCAGTATTCTGGTAAAAGGCGTTCCCAGTTTGCTCGGGCGCGCTTTTCCCGATGAAGTAAGAGAATCGCTGCCTTTCCAGTTGACGGAACTCGCCTATCAAATGGCGGCTACCTATTTTTGGTACAATTTTAACTATGAGAATCCCAATTGGCCATACGAGGGCGATGATCCGCCAATGCACTACACCCGGCAGATGGCAACATTATGCTTTTATTTCTAAGTAGCGCGAACACTCTTGTTCGCCATTTTTTCCTCGTTCCCACGCTCCTGCGTGGGAATGCATATCGACCTCATATTGTTAAGTATGCATTCCCACGCAGGAGCGTGGGAACGAGTTGGTAAACCATGAACACTCCTGTTCACGATTTCGAGTAAGTTGTTATATTGACTCAAGCAGCGCCAACACTCTTGCCTGCGTTTTTGATAGAATTCTCGGGTAAATCAGCCCGGATAGGCGAATCCGGATTAAATGCTGCATTGAAGCGGCATGCTGAACAGGAGTGTTCGACCGACTTGGTTTTGTCGAACAGGAGCGTTCTAACGATGCGCAAAAACACAATTCAGGAAGGATCGATGAATCTTTCAAACATACAATTTTCGGAGGAGTATTAAATGGCTCGTAAAAAAATCGCTTTAATCGGCGGCGGTCAAATCGGCGGCATCCAGGCTCTGATTTGCGCCCAGAAACAACTCGGCGACGTCGTAATGCTCGACGTCCCCGATAAAGAAGGCATGGTCAAAGGTAAAATGCTGGATATCGCTGAATCCCGCGCAGTCGGCGGATATGACGCCGTATTGGAGGGAACCGGCGATTATGCCGACATTGCCGGATCGGACGTCGTAATCGTTACCGCCGGTCTTCCGCGCAAGCCCGGCATGACCCGCGACGACCTGCTCGACGTCAACGTCAAGATCATCACGAACGTTGCCGAACAGGTTAAGAAATACTGCCCGAACGCTTTCTGCATTATCGTCACCAATCCGCTCGATTCGATGGTTTACGGTTTCCGCAAGGTCACCGGTTTCCCGAAGAACATGGTGTGCGGCATGGCCGGCGTTCTGGACACTTCGCGTTTCCGTTCGTTCATCGCGATGGAATTGGACGTATCGGTTGAAGACGTGGCAGCGACCGTATTAGGCGGTCATGGACCGACAATGGTTCCTCTGCCGCGCTTGACCACGGTCGGCGGCGTCCCGCTGAATGAATTGATGGATCAGGACGCCATCGACGCTATTGTGAAGCGCACCGCGGAAGCAGGTACGGAAATCGTCAAACTGTTAGGCACCGGTTCCGCCTTTTTCTCGCCTGCAGCTTCATCGATTGCGATGGCTGAATCTTACATTTTCGATAAGAAGCGCGTACTTCCCTGCGCGGCTTACCTCGAAGGCGAGTATGGAATCAACAATTACTACCTCGGCGTACCAGTCGTTATCGGCGCAGGCGGCGTTGAGAGAATCATCGAAGTCAAACTGATGGACGATGAGAAAGAAAAGTTGATGAACTCGCTCGAAGCGGTCAAGAAAGCTGTTGGCGAAGTGGACGCGAGAACCTGATAAACGGAAAAAATCTGTTTGATTAAAAGCCGGTTAAGGACTCCTTAGCCGGTTTTTTTTTCTTATTGGAAAATTTACTAATTGAGCCGAAGATTATCTATTAGGCTCGATCTTTATTTCAACCATATACCACATATCGTCGCGCAAAGCGTCAAAACAGAAATTGAAGGGATTAAGGAATCTGTCGCCCTCGCCATCGCCATAAGAATAGTAAATTCTATCCCATAAATCGGGATATGCTTTACCATTGAAAAACCAGCCCCATCGACTGTTTTCTTCAAAGAGAAAGAAAATTTCGTCATCGTAGAATTCAGGGCTTAGTGTTTTATCATATCGATAAACCTGCAAACTTGCCAACTTGAAAACTCCCTACGCCAGATACAAAACCAACCCTACTGCAACCGCCCAAAGCGCTACCGCGATCTTAACTGCCCCGTCTTTCATAACTAATTCAGAAGGATCTTCGCCGGCGCGACCGCTTAGCGAAACGGTGCGGTAGCGGAAAATTCCGTATAATACGAATGGGAGCGTGTATAGCAGTTTATCCGTGTTGTGTTTGGCTATCGTCGCCGGATCTACCGTGTAAAGGGCGTAGCAGAGGACGGTCATCCCGCCTAAGACGCTGATCCAGCTATCGACGACGGACAAGTCGGGGTATTGGGCGAGACTTTTCCTGATCGACTGTTTGCCTTCGGATCTGAATGCGGCAATCTCTTGCCTGCGTTTGATCATTCCCAAAAATAAAGCGATCGTGAACGTGCAGAGAATGAGCCAATGGGAAACCGGCTCGCTAATGAGCGCCCCGCCGGTATCGACGCGGATCACGAAGCCGATAGCGATAATTATGACGTCGACGAGATAGACTTTTCTTAAGTATAATGTATAGATAGTCATTAACAGCGCATACGACGCGCCGAACAGAGCCGCTTTAAGATTAACGGATTTCAACAATAACAATCCTGCAGTCAATAGCACGGCGGTTAAGACGGCTGCGGCTGAAAGACTAAATTTTCCGGAGGCAATGGGGCGGTGTTTCTTGACGGGATGATCGACGTCTTCACTGCGATTGAAAATGTCGTTAAAAGTATAGACGGACGAAGCTATAAACGAGAAACCGAAGAAGCCTTTGAGCAGCGGAATCCAGACCGAGGAGTCGAATATCCGCAGCGCAAACAGCGCCGGTGCCAAAAGAAACGCGCTCTTAATCCACTGATACGGACGCGCGGTCTTCCATATCAGATAGAAGATAGAAGCGCTTGTTTTAGATTGCTTAGGCATAACGGTTCTCTAAAAAAAATTGAGAGCTTGCAACTGAGAGCTTGCAACTGCGAGCTTGCAGACGCCCCCGTCTGCAAGCATAGCGCCTG
>CAZWOY010000009.1:0-25691 GCA_964635255.1 uncultured bacterium | reverse complement strand
TAGTCTGCTAAAGGCAGACTCGCAATGACACTTTTTCATGCACGTAGTAATACTATGTGTAATAAATAGTGTACACATTACAAACTCGTTCCCACGCTCCCGCGTGGGAATGCATACTTTACTAAACAAGGTCGATATGCGTTCCTACGCTGGAGCGTGGGAACGAGTTGTTGGTTATGCGTTCCTACGCTGGAGCGTGGGAACGAGGTGCGGCTTATTCGCTTCAAGCCGGTTGTACACTTTTTCATGCACGTAGTAATAATAAGAAAACCAAGCAGTTTAGTTTCGATTTTTTGAAATTGTTTGCTGGAAGCGTATTCCGCCATATCTGACCAACAAAATAGAGACTATTATCAAAACCGGATTGACCTGATTATGCCAAAGATAATTATCCAGGATTTTCGAATCAGGATTCTGCATCAGGTATAAGGACCAGGTATTATAACAGATGTGAATTATAATGCTTGGTAGAACGCTTCCCGAAAACCAGGCGAAGTATCCTAAAAAAACTGCAAATATCAACAACTGCGCGATCCACCAGGGAGTGAGATGAAAAAGCGAGAATATTAATGAGGTAATCAATACCGCTTTGGTCGGATTAGCGTTCCTCTCAAATCTTTGCTGTAAAAAGCCTCGAAACAGCGATTCCTCAACGAATGGAGCAACTATGCACACGCCTGAGAAGATAAGGAAAGCTTCTCCGAAATTTTCGAACGATAAAGATTCCAAGAGCATTCGATATGATTCTTCAGGTATCGGCATTATTAAAGACATTAGCCGGTCAAGTTCGTCAAAAAGGAACGTTGCGCCGACGGATAAAAGTAGTATATATTTAAACGAAGAGACTGGAACTGGATTCCAGCGGAATTGCTTCTTCAGGCTATAACCACGCTTACGCAGGAACAGAGAAAACAAAATAAGAATGCTCATTTCCGTTAAAAGGTAGGAAGCCTTTCCGGCAATGTTTTGGAAGAAAGTTCCGCCTAAAGCAAGTCCAAAAAAGAGGATTGCAATGAAAATAAGAATCTCATTGAAATCGGAATTGCGATTCTTGTTGATTTCTGAAGTCATGTTTTTAAGATGTGGCTTGAATCACAAAATGTAAATGCTAAGATTGTTTTTTTATATATCTATGCAGAATTTTTGTTATCCCTTTTAAACAGAAAGTTATTTGTTTAATATTTAAGGTTACCATATTTCGAAATCCAAATCGGTTTGCATAAATTCTTTAATGGCAGAAGCAACGCACAAACAAAACGAACAAGAGGAACCTTTAAACCCAGACGCCGACCTTATTGCGCAATGTCAGCTCGGAGATGAAAGAGCCTTTGAGGAACTGGTAGATAAGTATCGCACCCGGGTTGCCAGCATCGCATATCAGGTCTTAGGAAATTATGAAGATGCGCGCGACGTCGCCCAGGAGGTTTTTGTAAAATTATATCGCGGGATAAAAGGATTTGATCCAAATAAGAAGTTTTTTACCTGGTTATACAGATTAACCGTAAACGCCGCTATAGACTTCCTCCGATCCAAGAAGCGAAGATCCTATGAACACTCCATCGATGAACGTCCTGAACAATACATGAACATCCCGAGTGGCGACTATGATGAGATTACCGTCGATTATGAAAAACAGGAACTGCGCCAGTTGTTCGTCACACTCGCAAAAGACCTGAATCCGAAACAGCGCGCCGCTTTTACATTGTGCGATCTCCAAGGATTTACCGCCGATGAAGTCGCAGAGATTTTGGACTGTCCGAAAGTTACCTTAAGGTGGTATCTGCACGAAGCCAGAAAAAAAATCCGCAAAGCCATCGCTAAAGACCATCCGGAATACTGGAGGGGTAAAAGGAAAAGGTAGGATTTCCCAGTATTCTGATTGAGACTTGTCATAGATTTTTTTACTTTACAGGGAAGATATAGTTTGAATCCTTCTAATTCAGCAGTATATTGTAATATAGGGCTGAACACCAAAAAACTGGAGCAATCAAAATGCGCACACTTTTAGTTTTAGTTACATCGTTGATCGTAGTCTTTGCTTTCTGGGGCTGCACCGAAAGAAAAGATCCAGTTTATCCCGAATGGGAATACGCTTTCAATCTGGTTGCACAGAAGCAAACGCCCGGCTGGGCTCAGGATGTTTATTATCATAATGACACGCTTTTCGTAGCTGATGATGAGCAAAGATTAACTGTTTATAATGTCGCAGATTTATCCAATCCCGTCGAAATTATGCGGTTCGAAACGCGCGGTTCAGCGAGGCAAGTTCATTATGCGCCTAAATCCGGATTTATTTTTATTGCCGAAGCTACTGAAGCCGGCGGAGTGCAAAGCTATAAATTCCCTGAAGGCGAAGTAGGAAATACTTTTTTCTCCGGCACTGTGATGGAATTCAATATTAAGGAACCACATTCGGATACAATTATAGTTGCGGGAGCGGATTATTCCGACGGTTTAGTAATATTGACAAACTATTGGGATCAGGAATTTGAGATTTGGGAAAACGCTAATCCTATGTATAATGCAAAATATGATATAAACGCAGGATCGCTTAGAGGATTTCATTTTGACTACGATTACGCGTATCTTGCAATCAATCAGTTAGGCATTGTAATCGCTGAAATAGACTATTCTATTCCAACCACAGAAAAAGTCAGCGTTCTTGGTGAGTTGGATACGCCGGGAGCCGCTCGAGACATCGTCTTAAATCATGATAAAACACATGCAATTATTGCGGATTATCAAGCTGGCTTAGTTGTCGTGAACGTAACAGATAAAGCGAACCCGCGAATTACAGGCTCGATATTGCCGGAAGGCGTCGATGAGGCGTTTAAGGTCGAGTGCGTGGATGATATCGCATATTTCTTAGACGAATACAACGGCATGTTCGCCGTCGATATCAGCAATCCGGCAGATCCAAAATTAATCGGCAGGTATGATACGCCGGAGCCTCAAAGTATTTTCGTAACGGAAAATCATACGATTTTTATTGCTGATGAAGATTTGGGCGTGATTATTCTTGAATGGAAGAACTAACTTCTGATACGGACACGTTTGATTTTTAGTTTCACACAATGTCCCGGATTCTTAGAATTCGGGACATTTTTGTCTATTTGGAATTTTAAACCTTTCTTCGTCGAGCGATTAAGGATAACGATCTGAAGAACTTACGCTTTACCTCGCTTAAGAATTCTACCCGATTAAATATTCCCACTCTTAGATATTTACTTAATCTCGTATTATGTATATGTTACATAAGCGGCTGGAAATAGCTCCGGCAGAAATTTAGGTTTGACTTGAGGATTTCTTTTACATGGCAGGCATAAAAAACTTTTTTTACATAAATACTCTCGTTTTAACGTTTATCGTATCAATTCCCGCTTTTTCAATGGAATGGGCGTCGATTAGGGACGGCGCAAAGCCATCTGTTCCGAATGTTAAAATCGTCGAGGAATCGGGAGATTATCTGCTGATCGAATGGCGATTGGACGGCTTTTATACCGAAAACGTCGAGACCGGAGGAGGAAATTTTGATCGGATTTTGTTCGATAAAAACCGTCCGTTTCTCGATGGGAAGCCAGGAGAACCGGCGCTGCCCGTTTTAGCGGAATTGATTCAGATCCCGAAAGGTAAAAAAGCAAGCGTTAAATTGATTAGCGCAGAATGGCGTTATGCCGGAGACTATCGACTAATGCCCAAGCAGCCTCCAACGCGCGATGACGGTTCCAGGCCTCCGGAATTCAAATATAATCCTAACGCCTATGATAGAAAGATTCCATTCCCTTCAGAATTTACTTACGCCGGATCGCCTCAGGGTTGGGGCGGAATTGCCGTGTCAGGCGTCTATGCCGTTCCGGTGAAATATTATCCGGTTGCGGGAAGACTTGAGATTGCCGAAGAAATTCGAATCCGGGTGGATTTCATTCCCGGCGATCAAAATATTGTAACGCCGCGCGTTCACAGTAAAAAAATGGAATCGCTCCATAGAACCGCATTGGTGAATTATAGCGAACAGGCTCCCGTTCCATTCGACGCCGCTGAGATCGATCCGGTCAGGATGTTGTTTGTCATGAAAGAGGAAGCGCTGGAAATCGCTCAGCCGCTAATTGATTTTCATAACAATACCGGACTTAGAACCGACGTCTTTTTAGCGGATGACCTTGAAGAACCGGAAGAACTGAAGGATGTCGTCAGGGAATATTATGAAGACGGACTTGAGTATCTCATGCTGATTGGCGATTCATACCGGTTTAGCTGGGATGTGCCGATGTTTTACTGGGATCCGGAAGATCCCGGACTGCACGTTCCCGACACGGATACGCACAGCGATACCTGGTACACATGTCTGGACGAGCCGGACGAAGACGGTTACGACGATCATATCCCTGATCTTGCGGTGGGAAGGCTGACGTATGAAGACCCCGAAAATATCGATGAGCTTGAACTCCAGATCGACAAGATAATGGATTATTTAACCTGGAGTTTCGAAGAACAGGACGATGATGAATGGCTTAGCCGGAGTGTCATGGTGGCGTCATCGGCTGAACAGGACGGCGTTCCGGTTTATCTAAACTGTAAAGAAGGCGTTGTAGAATACGACTATTCCCTGCAGACGCCCGATCTGATACCCTATTTTGGGAACGATAGAGACGCCTCGGTGGATGGCGTAATCGATGAGGTTAACGATCCCGGCATAGGATTTTTCAATTATAGAGGCCATGGCAGTGAGACCGCTATGCATCGCTGCCTGCGGAACAGGAGTATAACCGGCAATACGGTCGAGGAATTCGAAAATCGCCAGCGTCCTTTTATACTCGTGTCTTCAGCCTGTCTGAACGGAAACATCGCCACCAGAAGGTCGGATTGTCTGTTGGAAGAATTTCAGAAACATAACGGCGGATCGGTTTCAGCGCACGGTTCGGTCATTTCGACTTTTACCGACGGAAATTCATTTCACGACCAGCGAATCTTTCAAGCGTTTTTTGACGAGGGCGTCTATGATCTCGGATATGCGAACAATCTGGCTATGACCGAAATGGTAATGCATTTCGACAGACCGGGAAATCCATACAAGTGCATCGGTCGAATGAACCTCAGAGCCTATATATGGCTCGGGGATCCGGCATTGGAATACAGGCTGCGAAGACCACTGGATGTTGAAGTCGCGATACCGGACACGATCGTAATCGGAACCGAATGGATAGAGGCGGAGGCGTCGATGGACGGCGAACCGCTCGAACAGGCGAGAGTGACCGTAAGAACTGATGACAATGAAATCTATTTTACCGGCGTTACCGATGAACGAGGAATTGCGCGGATTAATTTTGATCCCTTGGTTGAGCAGGCAATCGATTTGGACTGGACGATCTACCATAGAAATGCAATGGTAACCGGAGGCGAAATAATCGTCGCCGACGCCTTTGGCGTTATCATGGGAGAAGTGGCGGAATTTGGCTCTGAAGAACCGGTTCAAAATGCAATTTTACAGCTAACGCCATTTAATCTAATGGCGGAGTCGGATGAAAATGGCGGATACATATTTTCAAACATACCGGAGAGAAACGATTACCGGATTGAGGTTCAGGCTGAGGGATTTGATCTTGAAGTCGCCGAGGGGATAAATGTTGCCGAAAACGACACGACGGTGGTGAATTTTGAGTTAAGATATGGCTTGCTTACTGTCGATCGGGACTCAATCAGGCAAGAACTTGAATTGGATAATGTTGTCGTGGAGGAACTGCTTTTATCGAATACCGGCAACGGCGCAATCGAGTGGAGCGGTTCGTTTATGCGGCGGGAACCCTACGATTTAGTTAACTCGGTCGAATTATCGCATGTGTTGGACGATACGCGATTAAGCGGCGTTGCGGTTGCGAACGAACGCTTATATATTGCCGGTGGCAATAACAATCAAGATCCAAATTACATTTATATTTTGGATACGGAAGGCGCTTATTTAGATCGCTTCGAACAACCGGAAGGCAGCGCCGGCGTTGGCATACATGATCTGGCTTATGATGGCGAGTTTCTCTATGGATCGGCATTTGAGACAATTTTCAAAATGGAGCTCGACGGCGTCTTAGCCGCAGAAATTGACGGACCATTTAATCCCAATACCGCGCTTGCGGCGGACGGCGACGGGTGTTTATGGGTGTGTAATAATCGCACGGATATTGTTAAAATCGATCTTGAGGGCAATGTTGTTAAAACGATCCCAAATGAATACGCCGTTCGCGGTTTGGCTTGGCTGCCGGAATCTGATGACGGATACAGCCTTCAGGTATTAGCCCGAAATAATGAAAATGAACCCGTTTTGTACGAGGTAAATCCGGAAACAGAAATGATCCGTTTTGCCGCAAATCTGCAAGTCGAGGACAACGATTTCCCCGGCGATGGGCTCTTCATAACGGATGCATTCCAGCCGTTCAACTGGAATTTACTCGGATTGATTAATAACGGAGCCGAACGCTTTTTAAGAACGTGGTTTATCAGTGAATATTATGACTGGATTTCATTTGCGCCCGCGCAGGGACGATTGGACGCCGCAGGAGAATCCAGGATAGAGTTTACATTCGACAGCCGGGAATTACGATCCGGCGGTATTTTAAATACAGTATTTAATATTGTGAACACGGGCAGGGAACCTCTTATTGAGATTCCGGTTCAAGTAAATATTGAGGATCCCAATGAGATCGATGAAAATCAGGCAAAGAGAACGGTTCTTTCAGAGTTTGAAATAGGCGAAATATACCCGAATCCATTTAATTCGGTCGCAAACTTGAATTTCGCGATTTCAAGTCAGAGAAAAGTAACCGTTAATTTGCATGATGTTGCGGGCAGGCGTATATTTACATTAGTAAACGAGGTTTTTCCGAAAGGGAAGCATAGTCTTGTCATCGATGGAGACGAACTTTCGAGTGGAATATATCTGATTTCCATAGAGTCGGAAAACTTCCATCAACTTAGAAAAATTGCGTTTATGCGCTAAATACTCTACAGAGAGGGGAAAAATGAAGAGGTTTTTCTTAATCGCGTTTTTATTTGCCTTTACAGCTTCTTTGTACGCAAATCCAAATCGCACCGTCAGATCGGCAGTTGGCAATATCCGCCATGACAACATTGGTAAAGCGCCAACGCAGCAATTGATCGACCAAAACGAAGATACGCTTTATTATGCCGATCCGGATAGTCTGCCTTGGTTTCTCACCATACCGAACGGTCTCGACGATAATTTCTATAACGTACGCTTCACGCCGCTGTACGCTCCCTTTACGCTGCTTGAAGCGCATATAGCTTTGTTTGATATTTCCATCGTAAATGAAGATACGCTCGCAGCCCCCGGCGTGAGAGTTATCGTTTTTCAGAGTGGACAACAGTATGAGGACGGCGAATACGGCTATCCGGTGGTACCGATTGATTCTGTGGACGTTCCCTTTGACTCGTTGGAATTTAGCGAAAGCGGTCTCGAGCCGATTTTCAACGTAATCGATCTGCGAGATTTAGAAATAAGCAGCGATGATATTATCGATTTTCACTTAGCCATAACCGTTTTACAAGAAGACGAAGAACACGATACTCTGGCGCTTTTGATGGATAGCGGCGAGTTTTCGCCTGATTCAACTCGAAGCGGTCTTTGGGACGGTTTTTTGGGTGAATGGGCAAAATTACATGATTTACCCGCCGGCGGCGGCGAGCTTATGGATCCATACAATTTTGGCATAAAAGCGGTTATCCGTCCCGGACGGGTCGGCGTGGAAGACGAAGCGGGATACAGAGACTTTCTGCATCCGAAAACGGTCATTTTAAATCCCGCTTTCCCCAACCCGTTTAATAACTCGACGACGGTTTCATTCAGCATCCCGGCAGGCAAAGCTTACTCACTCGACATATTCGATCAGTCAGGGCGGTTGATCGAAAACGTTGGGAAAGGCGCGGGCGGCGGTTACAATTCAACGGATATTCGGTTTGGAGAGGTTCCAGCCGGAGTCTATTTCCTCCGTCTTGCGACGAATGAAAAAGCTCAATTCATTAAGCTTCATTACCAAAAATAGAGTTTAAAATACGTTTTTGAATTTCAGAACAATGCCTATTTTGATAGGCATTGTTCTTTTTTGCACTAAGTTGATGAGTTTGTTAAGGCATGGCTTTAGTATAGAGAGAAAAGGGTTGACGCTATTTTCGTAAATATGTATATTAATTTCAAGACTTTTGCATTAAGTTATTTTGTGCGGATTTTTTGCGATTAGATTTAATAGAAAATTCGCAGGCAAGCCTTTTTTTCACGCGGATCGGCAGGATTGTCGATCCGCTGTTAACTTTAAGATATAAAGGAGACATAAAAAAATGGAACAACGCAGAGTTGTCATCATGGGAGCAGCCGGACGCGACTTCCATAATTTTAATACAGTTTTCCGCGGAAGACAGGATGTTAAAGTAGTTGCATTTACCGCGACGCAAATTCCAGATATCGATGATAGACGCTATCCGCCGGAACTTGCAGGCGAGGGCTATCCGGAAGGCATTCCAATTTATCCCGAAGAGCAATTGCCGGAATTAATTAAAAATGAAAAAATCGACGAAGCGGTCTTTTCTTATAGCGATATTTCATATCAGGAAGTAATGAATAAGTCGGCGATTGTAATGGCGGCTGGAGCTGATTTCAGACTTGTCGGACCGGAAGTTTCACAGATTCCGTCGAATAAGCCCGTAATCGCGATAACCGCCGTCCGCACCGGATGCGGCAAGAGCCAAACGACGCGCCGCGTTGCCGAGCTTCTGACCGAAGCCGGGAAGAAGGTCTGCGCGATCAGGCATCCCATGCCTTACGGCGATTTGGTCGCTCAAAAGGTTCAGCGGTTCGCTTCGATTGAAGATTTGGAAAAACATAATTGCACGATCGAAGAGATGGAAGAATACGAACCGCATATTACGCGCGGAAATATCGTTTACGCAGGCGTCGATTATGAGGCGATCTTAAGGCAGGCGGAACAGGAAGCCGACGTTATTTTATGGGACGGCGGCAACAACGATTTTTCGTTTTACAAACCGAACTTCCTTATCACGGTTGTCGATCCGCTGCGTCCCGGGCACGAACTCAGCTACTATCCCGGCGAAGTGAATTTAAGAATGGCGGACGCGGTTGTTATTAATAAAGTCGATAGCGCCGATCCCGACGATCTGGATGAAGTTCGAGACAATATCCGCTTTGCGAATCCCAAAGCAATCGTAATCGACGGCGCTTCGCCGGTTACCGTCGATGCGCCTGAAAAACTGACCGGCAAGCGTGTACTGGTCATCGAAGACGGTCCGACGCTGACTCACGGCGAGATGAAATACGGCGCCGGCGTCGTTGCCGCAACAAAATTTGGCGCGGCGGAGTTGGTCGATCCACGTCCGTTCTTGAAAGGTAAATTAATCGACACTTTCGAAAAGTATCCTTATATAGGTCAGATTCTGCCGGCAATGGGATATGGCGCAGAGCAAATGTCTGATCTTGAAAAGACCATTAAAGCTTCCGATGCGGATGTTGTTGTGATTGGCACGCCGATCGATCTTCGGAGAATAATCTCGATTAGCAAAGAAAGCGTTCGAGTTACTTATGATTTGCAGGAAATCGGAAGACCTAATTTGAAAGACGCCTTAGCTTCCTATCTTATCTAAGCGAAGGCGTTTGAAATGTCGTTAAAAAATAAGCCGTGCGCGGTATTAGCGCTGGGCGGCAATGCAATTGCTCCTCCGACCGGCGATATGAGCGTGGCTAAACAATTCAGTCATACGCGAAAGAGCCTTAGAGGAATAATAGATATCCTCAAGAAAGATTATCTGCTTGCCATCACGCATGGCAACGGTCCTCAGGTTGGCGCGGCGCTGCGCCGGGTAGATATTGCGCGCTCTGAGCTTCCTGACGTGCCGTTAGGATTATTGGTTGCGGATACCGAAGGTTCGATGGGATATATGATTGAGCAATCGCTGTTCAATTTGCTGCGCAAGGAAGGGATAAAGCGGGAAGTCGTTACGATTGTTACCCAGGTTCTGGTGGATCGAAACGATTCGGCGCTTGCCAATCTTACGAAGTTTGTAGGTAGAATTTATACGGAAGACGAGGCGAAGAAACTTATGGCGTCCGAAGGCTGGCAAATGAAGCCTTTCGATAAAAAGGGCGGCTGGCGGCAGGTAGTGGGATCTCCGAAACCGATAAGCATAATCAATTCCAAAATTATCAAGCAGATAGTGCATTCGGGCGTCATTGCGATTGTCGCGGGGGGAGGCGGCATTCCGGTATATGACGATGAAAAATTAGGCTATGAGGGCGTCGATGCAGTAATCGATAAGGATTTGGCTTCTTCAGTCGTTGCCAAAGAAATCGACGCTCAAGACCTGATAATTTTGACCAACATCGATCGCGTTCGAATCAATTACGGCACGGATGAAGAAAAGGCGATAGATCGAATGACATTAAGCGAGGCGAAAGCATATTTCGCAGATGGACATTTTCCTCCCGGCAGCATGGGACCTAAGGTGCAGGCGGCTATGGATTTCGTCGAGCAGGGAGGTGAACGAGCGATTATATGTGATTTAGACCAGATACAGGATGCAATCCAAAACAAAGCAGGAACGTTAATCACAAAATAAAACTGGTTGAAGATGAAGATACACGAGTATCAGGCAAAAGAAGTTTTTAGAAAATTCGGCGTGGCGGTTCCAAACGGCGGACCAGCTTTCACGCCGGAGGAAGCCGTTAAGGTCGCTGAAGGCCTTGACGGCGATAAGTTTGTCGTTAAAGCCCAAATCCACGCCGGTGGCAGGGGAAAAGGCGGCGGCGTCAAACTCGCGGATTCGCTGGACGAAGTCAGTCAGTTGGCGGATCAAATGTTAGGTATGACCTTGGTCACCCACCAAACGGGTCCTGAGGGAAAAACCGTAAAAAGACTGCTGATCGAGCAGGGAATCGATATTGCTCGCGAGCTGTATGTAGGCATAGTTCTCGATCGCGAGAGCAAGTCGGACGTTTTCATGGTTTCTACCGAAGGCGGCGTTGAAATAGAAAAAGTAGCCGCTGAGACGCCTGAAAAAATATTTAAGCAAAAGGTGGATCCCGCAGTAGGCTTAAGATCGTTTCAGATTTATCGCATGGCGAAAGCGCTGGGACTAGAAGGCGGTCAGATCAAAGCGGGGCGCAGGTTTTTGGCGAGTCTTTACAAAGTCTATAAGGAAACGGATGCGTCGCTTGCGGAAATTAATCCGCTGGTGGTTACCGGTTCGGGCGAAGTAATCGCGCTGGACGCCAAGATCAATTTCGACGACAACGCCATGTTCCGTCACAAAGATTTGATGGAACTGCGCGACCTCGATGAAGAGGAACCGGCGGAAATCGAGGCGTCTAAGTACAGCCTTAATTACATCAAACTCGACGGCAACGTCGGCTGTATGGTCAACGGCGCAGGATTGGCAATGGCTACGATGGACATTATCAAGCTTTCCGGCGGCGAACCGGCGAACTTTTTAGATGTAGGCGGCGCCGCTTCGGCTGAAAACGTTAAAGGCGGTTTCAGCATCATCGTAAGCGACCCCAACGTTAAAGCCGTTTTAATCAATATCTTCGGCGGCATTGTCCGCTGTGATCGAGTCGCCCAGGGCATTATCGAAGCTCTCAGCGACTTGGACGTCGAGGTTCCGGTTGTAGTCAGACTGGCTGGCACCAACGCCGATCAAGCGGCGAAAATGCTGAAAGAATCTCCGCTCGATTTTATTGTGGCGGATGATTTGAAAGGTGGGGCGGAAAAAGCGGTTGCTGCAGTCCGGTAGCAAAATTTCTTTTAGATAACCAAACTAAGAAAAATACAAATGAGTATCTTAATTAACGAAAATTCCCGCGTTGTTGTACAGGGAATCACGGGAAGCGAGGGTACATTTCACGCCGAGCAAATGATCGACTACGGAACAAAAGTAGTCGGCGGCGTTACCCCTAATAAAGGCGGCGCGAAGCACCTGGGCGTTCCGGTTTTCGATAGCGTTTTCGACGCCGTAGAGGGCGAAGGCGCAGACACGTCCGTCATTTTCGTTCCTCCGCCGTTTGCCGCAGACGCCATTATGGAGGCTGCGGATGCGGGCATTAAGCTGGTAGTCTGCATAACCGAAGGCATCCCGACTCGAGATATGGTCGATGTTTACGAATATCTCAGAAAACGGGATACACGATTAGTCGGACCTAACTGCCCGGGAGTGATTTCACCCGGTAAATGCAAGGTCGGCATAATGCCTGCGTTTATTCACGCACCTGGATCTATTGGTGTGATATCGCGCTCAGGCACATTAACCTATGAAGCGGTTGGTCAATTAACTCATCTCGGTTTGGGGCAATCGACGTGTATCGGCATCGGCGGAGATCCAATCGTAGGCAGTTCCTTTATCGATCTGTTGACATTATTCGAAGCGGATCCGGAAACGGAAGCGGTTGTTATGATCGGTGAAATTGGCGGTACAGCCGAAGAACAAGCCGGTGAATTTGTTCACTCGAACATGAGCAAACCTGTTATTGCATTTATTGCCGGACAGACCGCGCCCCCGGGACGCAGGATGGGGCATGCAGGCGCGATTATTGCAGGCGGTAAGGGAACAGCATCCGAAAAGATAAAATCTTTGCGTGATTCCGGAGTCGAGGTTTCTGACAGCCCGGCTGATATTGGAATCACGATGAAGAAAGTACTCGAAAATCACTGAATAAAAGGGATTGCCTGTAATGGCTGAAAACAAAGATCCTCACTCAAAGCCACTTGTCGCTGAAAGCGACGAAGCCTCCCTGCGCGAGACGCAAACCGTTTCAACCACCAGCAGCGATGGACAGACGACGATCAATATCTTGCTGCACTATTGCAAGGGATGCGAGATCTGCGTTGAAGTTTGTCCTAAAAACGTTTTACGCATGGTGGTAGCAAGCGATCGCTGGGAGGGCACGATGGTAGAAGTCATCGATATCGATGCTTGCAATGCATGCCTGTTATGCGAAAATCAATGCCCTGACTTCGCTATCGAATGCAGGAACGTCAAGAAGGAAAAGAAAAGGAAGGAGAAATTGGCAGTTGGATTATAACAAAAAAAACGGACGCGAAGTCGTCTTTTGGCAGGGTAACCTGGTTGTAGCTGAAGCTGCTATAGCCGCCGGCTGCCGTTTTTTCGGCGGCTATCCGATTACGCCTTCCTCTGAAATCGCCCACATGATGTCGCGGCGTTTGCCGATGGTTGGCGGGAAATTCATTCAAATGGAGGATGAA
Organism: uncultured bacterium; assembly: GCA_964635255.1. Lineage (GTDB taxonomy): Bacteria > Electryoneota > AABM5-125-24 > Hatepunaeales > Hatepunaeaceae > CAZWOY01. Next base: position 12,420 of record CAZWOY010000009.1, on the reverse strand, counting down.
ATCGCCGCAATGGGAGCCGTTATCGGCGCTTCATTAACAGGTTTGAAAGCAATGACGGCAACAAGCGGACCTGGCTTTTCGTTGAAACAGGAAAATATAGGCTATGCTTGCATGATTGAAGCGCCTTGCGTCGTAGTCAACGTTATGCGCGGCGGTCCTTCTACGGGCTTGCCCACCGCTATCGGACAGTCGGACGTTATGCAAGCCAGATGGGGAACGCATGGCGACCGAGCGGTTATCGCCATCACGCCGTCGTTTCTGGATGAAGTATATCGAGAGACAATCAGAGCCTTTAACCTTGCAGAAAGATTTCGCATGCCAGTGTTTGTCTTGATTGACGAAGTGCTGGGACATTTGTCTGAAAGGATTGAAATTCCGGATCCATCGGAATATGAACTAATTGAACGGAAACGCCCTGACATTCCGCCTGAAGAGTATATGCCGTATGATTCCACTAAAAGCGACGTCCCGCCATTGGCGGATTATTTCAGCGGATACAGATACCATACGACTGGATTAAATCACGATGCTACGGGATTTCCAACAACAAATCCCAAGATTTGCAATGATGAAGAATGGCGAATGCTGAACAAAGTTTACGATCATTTAGATGAGATCGAAAAGTATGAGGAGATCGATACGGAAGATGCAGAAATCGGCGTCGTCGCTTTTGGATCGACGGCGAGAGCCGCCGCTGTCGCTATTCGGGATGCGCGCAAAAAAGGCATTAAAGCCGGATTGCTTAGACCAATAACGCTTTGGCCCTTCCCGGAAGAACCTCTGAGGAGAATGAGCGAAAAAGTAAAAGGCATTGTGGTGCCTGAAGCAAATCTCGGTCAGATGGTCTATGAAGTGGAGCGGATTGCAAAATGCTCCGGTCCGGTTGCTTCTGTTACTAAGGTCGGCGGCATTCCAATTTACCCTCGTGAAATTTTGGAAAAGATAGAGGAGTTATCATAAATGGCAATTCGATTTGAAAATTACCTTCGCATGAACCGTATGCCGCACATGTGGTGTCCGGGATGCGGAATTGGAATCACAGTGAAATCGATGTTGGCGGCGTTTGAGGAAGCCGGTTGGGATCCTGAGGATACGGCTGTGATTTCCGGTATCGGATGCACATCCAGAACCCCCGGCTATCTGAATATGAATACTCTTCATACAACGCATGGCAGGGCGCTGTCTTTTGCGACCGGTATTAAGTTCTCCCGGCCCGATAAAAATATCCTTGTTATTTCAGGCGATGGAGACGCTGCGGCTATTGGCGGCAATCATCTTATACACGCCTGCCGCAGGAACATCGACATTACGCAGATCATTGTCAACAACAACATTTACGGCATGACCGGCGGTCAATATTCTCCGACCACTCCCTTGGGAGCTAAAGCGGCGACTACGCCCTGGGGCAATATAGATCCTTCGTTCGATCTGGCAGAGTTATGCAGAGGCGCCGGCGCCACATATGTAGCGCGGGGACACGTCGGTTCGGGCATACAGCTCCAGCGGCTTATTAGAGACGCGATCCTGCATAAGGGATTCTCAGTCGTCGAAGTGCTGTCTAACTGTCATACTCAGTACGGCCGGCGCAATCGTTTGGCGGATCCGATCGAACTAATTAATCATATCGCCAAACAGACCATCAATGTCCGGCAAGCCGCTAAAAAAACAGCGGAAGAGTTGCAGGGCAAGTTTATCGTAGGTTTGCTGCACCGCGACGAATCACGCGATGAGTATTGCGAGGCTTACGCAAGAATATTCGAGCGTGCAAATCCGAAACAAAGAAACAACTGAGGGACAAAATGGGAGATCATTACGAAGCGCGATTTTCTGCGGTAGGCGGTCAGGGCATACTTCTCGCCGGGGACATCTTAGCCGACGCCGCTATCAGTTTCGAGGGCAAATACGCTTGCGACAGCCCGACATACACAGCCCAGGTGCGAGGCGGACCTACGAAAGTGGACGTTATCATCGACAGCGACGTCATCTGGTTTCCGCGCACTACAGCTATCGATTTTATGCTCTGTCTGGCGCAAAAGTCGTGGAAACAGTTCGGATTCGATTTGAAAGACGATTGCACGATTCTAATCGATCCGTCGCTGGTATTTGAAGTGGATGAAAAATACAACATTTACAGAATGCCGATTATCGAATTGACCAAGAAAGAACTGAAAAAGATGGTTTATACATCGGCTGTTTCATTAGGCGCGATGATTGGCTTGACCGAAGCGGTATCGATGGAATCAGCCAAAAAAGCTCTTTTAAAAAAGGCTCCTAAAGGAACCGAAGAACCGAACATTAAAGCATTCAATCTCGGCTTTAATACTGCGAGAGAATTTGTAAAAAATTAGCGGCGAACATCTGCGTATATCTTCATGGTCAATCGAAAGCTCTTGTGCGCTTCATAAAATGAAGATTTAGCAAACAAATGCAAATCGCGACAAATGGAAATGCCTTAAGGGCGGTTCGCGCTATTTTAATTTGTTGCGCTTTAGCGACAACGATTATTTTTGCTGGAATTTTACATAGATTAAAAAAACAAAGGCTTTTAATGGAAAGAACCTTAATGATAATAAAACCTGATGCGGTACAACGAAACCTCATCGGTGAAATCATCAGACGTGTTGAGGGCGCGGGACTAACGATAAAATCTCTAAGAATGCTGCAATTGGACAGGAAAACTGCCGGAAGATTTTATGCGGTACACCGTGAACGCTCGTTTTATCACAGTCTGATCGAGTATATGACCTCAGGTCCGGTTGTAGTGGCCGCTTTAGAGGGTCCAAATGCGGTTACGAGGTATCGTAATTTAATCGGCGTTACAGACCCTGACAAGGCTGATGAAGGAACGATTCGAAGACTCTACGGCGAGAGTATCGAAAGAAATGCAGTTCATGGATCCGATTCTTCGGAAAATGGAAAAATAGAAACTTCATTTTTCTTCGCATCCGCAGAGTTGGAAATGCGCGGCGCTCAAGATTATACTGAAAACGAATAAATTGAGCGGCAAAAATAATGGCAAATGTAAAGACAAACAATAATGAGTCTGCGCACGATCAGTTAGTTATCGTTGGCGGCGGCACAATGGGGCAAGGCATCGCGCAGGTTGCCGCTAAGCGCGGGATCGATGTGCTTTTGGTCGAACATAATCAAAACCTGCTTGATAGGGCGGTTAATACTATTTCTGAGTCGCTGGACCGCGAGGTCGCTCGCTGGGCGATCACGGATTCGGAAAAGAACTCCATACTGTCAAAAATATCGGGTGAGGTTGGATTTAAAAGCGTCTGCGATCAGGAATTCGTAATCGAAGCTGTTTCTGAGAATTTTGACCTGAAAAAAGACGTCTTTATCGAATTATGCAATCAGTGCTCGCCGGAGACCATTTTTATCACGAACACTTCGACCTTGTCGATTACAGAATTGGCTTCGATTACCAGCCGCGCTGACAAGTTTATCGGGATGCATTTCCTGAATCCGGTTCACAAAGTTAAACTCGTCGAGCTGGTGCGCGGACTAAACACATCGGCGCAGACCTTTCATAAGACCAAAGCCTTAGCCGAACGGTTGGAACGCACGGCTATCGAGGTGTTCGAATCCCCGGGGTATGTTACAACCCGCGTTATTCTGCCGCTTATCAATGAAGCGATGCAAGTCTTGATGGAAGGCATAGCTTCTGCAGAGGATATTGATACGGCGATAAGGATGGGATATGAATTGCCATACGGACCATTAGCCATGGCGGACAATATCGGCTTAGACCTGGTATTGCTTTGGTCGGAAAATTTATTTAAGGAATTCGGCGAATCGAAATACCGCCCGAATTCGCTGCTGCGAATGCTCGTAAGAGCAAGACATCTTGGAGTAAAGACTAAACAGGGTTTCTTCCGTTATGATGAAGAGGGTCGTCGTTTGCCTGGATCCGGGCAAACAGCGGCTGCGTTCGAGCGTTTTGTGGATACAACATCCTGAAAATGAAAAGTTTAATAGTTTAACGCTCAAAGTAATATGCACTTAAATATTTGGAAAGGTCGATGTAAGACAATAGCATCGACCTTTTCATTTTATATTTTTATTTCTGCGCTTATCCTTCAGAGTTGCCAGGTAAATATTGGCGGCGGCAGAAATAAAAAAAAGGACGCGGAAAAAACCGCGGTTCCTGTGCGGCTGCAAAACGTCACCCGCAGTAATATTTCCCTAGATCTGCGGCTGAATGGAGTTATCAAAGCCGATCGAAAAGTTCAGGTTTTTGCTAAATCGACCGGTATTATTACTGAACTGTCTATCGAAGAAGGACAACAAGTTCGGAAAAACCAAAAACTACTGAAATTAGAAAGCGCCGATCAGGAAATTGCCCTCAAGCGCGCAAGTACGGTTTATGAACGCGAATTAAGTAAATTCGAATCCACGAAAGAACTTCACAGTAAACAGATGACGCCGGAATCGGATTTCCAGATCGCCGAACTTATGCTTAGGGAAGCTAAAATCAATCTGGATCAAGCCCGATTGCAACTGGAAAGAACGGATGTCACCGCGCCGATTTCAGGCGTGGTCACAAATCGATTCGTGAACGTGGGCGACAGGATAGATCCTGCCAGACCGGCGCTTACAATTGTCGATAATTCCAAATATATAGTTGAAACCTGGGTAAGCGAAGAAGATGCAGGCAAATTGGAACTATCGCAAAACGCGAAAATCTATCCGGTCGATGAAGAAGAAGAAATCTTCGACGCTTATTTAGAGCGAATCAGTCCCGTTGTGGATCCGGTTTACGGTAAAATAAAACTTACCTTTAACGTTTCAAACGCCCGGCATAAAATTAAACCCGGGCAAATGGCGGAAATTGCGATTACATTGACTTCGCATCAGAATGTTATCGTTATTCCCAAGAAGGCGATTATCTACGAAGCAGGCGATCCTGTCGTTTTTGTTTACAGCGATTCCATGGCGCATCGAGCGCCTGTGGAAACGGGAATTCAATCGAATGATATGATCGAGATAATCGATGGTCTGACAGCCGATGAAAAACTAATTATCGATGGTCAGGCTACTCTTCAGGATTCTACTTTCGTAAAACCGGTTAGCGACTCAGACCTTTATAAATAGGAAATAACATGGATGATAGCGATCTCAAGCGCAGTCCGTACTATTTCTCGCTTAAAAGGCCTGTGACTGCAACCATGATAATGTTAACGGCGGTAGTGTTCGGTTTTCTTTCCTACCGATTGCTGCCGGTTAACATTATGCCTGAAATAAGCTACCCATCGATCACCGTTCGAACGGAATACCCGGGCAGCGCTCCCGAAGAAGTTGAAAATGTCGTAACTAAGCCGCTTGAACAAACGTTGAGTGTGGTCAGAAACCTCGTTGAAATATCTTCGATCTCACGCGCCGGCTATAGCGACGTTCTCTTAGAATTCGATTGGGACGTCAATATCGATCAGGTTACTCAAGACGTCAGGGAAAAACTGGATCTGGTTTTCCTGCCGGAAGACGTCAAACCTCCGTTAATACTGCGATATGACCCTTCACTCGATCCGCTGATGCGAATGGGATTTACCACCGATTCGCTCGATTTGCTGGAGCTGCGAGAACTTATTGAAAATCTCGTAAAAAGGGAACTGGTAAAACTATCAGGCGTCGCTGCGGTTAAGGTCAAAGGCGGAGAGGAATACGAGATCCGGGTTAAATTCAGTGAACTACTCCTTAGTCAATATGATATTTCTTTCGAACAGATCGCTCAGAAATTGGCTTCCGAAAATATAAACATCCCAGGAGGACGGCTTAAGGAAGGCGAGGCTGAATATATTATTCGAACTTTGAATGAGTTCAGAGGCATTAATGAGATTGAAGATATTATTATTAAAGCCGGCGATGAAAAAACGGTGCGGCTGAAAGATATAGCGGAGGTAAAAAAGACGGCTAAGGATAAATTGTCCTTAACCAAAGTCAAACAAAGCAAATCCGTCGAAATCGAGATCTACAAGGAGTTCGACGCCAACCCTATTAACGTGTCCACGCTGGTGCAGAATCGAATCTGGGGCTTGAAAAAACAACGAGAAGCAGACGATGAACCACCGCGAAATAACAGAAGCCGGCGAAGTTTTATTCCATTAAGCGAAACGCTCACCGAACGCATCGAGGTTCATATATTATCGGATCAGGCGGAATTTATCCGATTAGCTGTAAATGAGGTCAGATCTTCTGCAATTTACGGGGGGTTGCTGGCAATATTGATTCTGCTGCTGTTCCTGGGCAGGCTTAGGGATACTCTGGTAGTGGCGATAGTGATTCCGGTCTCTTTGTTGTGCACTTTCGCAGCCATGCATTTGGCTAAAATCTCTATAAACATTATGTCCTTAGGGGGCTTGGCTCTGGGAATTGGAATGATGGTCGATAACGCGATTGTTGTGTCCGAATCGATCCATCGGCGAATAGAAGCGGGCGAGAAAGCGGTTTTATCCGCAGTGAAAGGCGCTCAAATCGTTGGCGGCGCCGTCACTGCATCGACGTTAACGACTATCGTCGTCTTTTCGCCAATAGTCTTCGTAACCGGCGTAGCCGGTCAAATCTTTGGGGATATGGCTTTGGCCGTTATTATTTCCTTATTGATCTCCCTTATTGTGGCTCTTTTTTATATCCCTATGCTTTTCGGAAAACCGTATTCACAGGAACGTGATAATAGGAAGAGTTACGAATGGGGAAAGCCGAAAACAAAATTTCTTGATCCTTGGCGCAGCTTTAAGAAAAACCTAAAAAACTGGCTAAAACTCAACATTATTCTCAAAATTGTTGTTTTTCCTGTTTGGATCGTCTATGCAGTTTTCTCGCTTGGGTTCGGTTTTATTATAAGAATATTGCAATATGCTTACTATTTTATCCTTTTTTTAATTCGATTTGTCTATCTAAAGTCGATTGTATTCCTTGTTGATGGATTGTCTAATCGATCCGGGGCGATTATTAACGCATTCAGAATGTTTGTAAATAAATCGACGGTTAATTATGGAAGATTACTGCAAGTTTTGATAAAACATCCAGCGGCAATCGTCGGTTTTGCAATCCTATTTTGCATCGGATCGTTCGGATTGATCCTCCCTAATTTAGGAGGCGAATTGATACCTTCGATCAGCCAGGGTATTTTCGATCTCAAATTTGAATTGCCAATAGGTTCGTCGCTGGATGAAACTTCGGAAAAAATCCAGCCGATTGAATATTTTCTTGCAGAATTACCGGAAGTTGAAAAATTTTCAACCCGGATCGGATCCGATATTGCCGGCGAAGAAGAATTTACAGGCGCTAATAACGCCCTAATAACAGTTAAGCTAAAGAGTGGGGGGGACCTCGAAATGAAGGAAAAATCTGTAGTGCAAAAAACACGCCGGTTCATAGATTCGATTCCTTCGCTTGAAATGATAATTGCGCATCCAACCCTGTTTACTTTTAAAAAACCGATAGAAATTATAATTAAAAAGGAAGATTTAGCCGAACTCAAGTCATTAACCAATACCGTGGCTAAGCAATTAGAAGCAAATCCAATCCTGCGCGATATCGAGTCCTCCGTTCGTTTCGGTCATCCGGAAATAGTAATTCGATTCGACCGCGATAAATTAGCGCGCATCGGCTTAAACGCCCAGATTGTCGCCGAACGGATAAGGACTGCATTTCATGGCAAAACCGCCACCAGATTCAGGGAAGAGGAAAAACGTCTCGATATCCGAATCGTAGCTTTCAAGGAAAGAGAAAAATCTTTGCAAAGTCTGAAGAACCTGATAATAAATCCCGAACATCCTATACCGGTGAGATTATCGGAGGTTTCATCGATAAATGTCGAAGAAGGACCGGCGTCAATAAGACATTTCAGTGGAGAACGGTCTTCGATCATTACGGCTTCTATTTTCGAATCGGATTTGAAAACCGCCGGTGAGGCAATAACTCAAATTCTTGCTAAACTAAATCTACTGGAAGGCTATGACTATGTGATAACCGGACAGAGGCGCGAGATGGAAGATTCGCTGGAAAGCCTGCGTTTAGCTCTGCTTTTGGCGGTATTCTTAGTTTATGTGGTATTGGCTTCGCAGTTCGAATCCTTTCGCGCTCCTTTCATAATACTGTTAACCGCGCCGATTGCGGTCGTCAGTGTTTTTCCGGTTTTGTGGCTCATGGAAATTCCGCTTTCGATAATGGTTTTCTTAGGCTTGATAGTTCTGGTTGGCATTGTGGTAAACAACTCGATCGTACTGGTGGATTATTTTCAACGATTATATAAATCCGGCGATGATTTCGTCGATGCGATTGTAAACGCTGCAAAAGCGCGTTTCAGGCCAATATTGATGACCTCGCTGACTACGATTTTCGCCTTGACGCCGATGGCTCTTGGAGTGGGGGAGGGGGTTGAAATAAGACGCCCAATGGCGATAACGGTTATATTTGGTCTGTTGTTCGGCACGTTGGCAACTTTATTTGTCATTCCAGCGCTGGTTAAACTAACGCTAAAAAAGAAGCAAAGGCTGATAGAATGATTATGAAAAACATAGATACTCCAAAAAAATTCCCGAACACTCGCGGGATAAAGATCGGCGTTCAGTACTTTCAAAAAGTCTGTGTTACGGTATTGATATCTATATCCATTTTTCTAACGGGATGCATCGGCTCCCGAGGGGATGATGGCGAAACTTTCGTTAGAATCGATTATCATCTTATGCGACCTTCGGAATTTAACGATAACAACGCAGGCACGCCGAACACCGTGAGTTACGGTACATGGTATGAATCTGAACCGGGAGAATATAGTTTTAATTATATTCTTAATCAGATTTATTACGAATCCACTTACATAATTACCGTAAACGAAGGCGGCGAAGGCGGATTATTCTGGCAGAAGGGAGAGGATGGAGCCGATAAATACTTGACAATCTGGTGTGAACCGGGCGGACCGGATTTTGAGGAATACGATGAGTAGTAACAAAATCCGACACTGCAACTCGAAATGATATACCTTGAGACAGGATAAAAGAAATATAAATCCCAAAGGCATAACCGGTTTTTCGATAAAACGCCCCGTTACCGTCCTAATGATTTTTCTTTCAGCCTTGCTGGTTGGTTTTATTTCCCTGCGCAACATACCGGTGCAGTTATTCCCTTCAGGATTCGATCCGCCATATTTATGGGTCTGGCTGGCGTATCCAAACTCCAGTCCGGTGGAAAACATGGACAGGATAGGAATTCCGGTCGAGGAGGCGTTCTGGACGATCAAAGGAATAAAAAATATCGACGTTTACGGTCGCGCGGACGGATGCGGCTTGTCTATTGAGTTTAACCAGACGGCCGATATGGACGCCGCTTATCTTGACGTCCGCGATAGAATTGAGCGTGTAAAACCCGAATTGCCCGACGATTTTCGGTATGCGTTTATCAGCCGCTTTTCCGAATCGGACGAACCGATTCTCTATTTCGGCATTACAGTTACCGGTAATTATGATGATCCCTATAGATTAGTTCAGGAAGAAGTTGTCGAGAAATTGGAACGGATCGACGGCGTTGCCAAAGTCGAAACCTGGGGCGGCAATGCGAAAACAGTGCAAATTCAATTTCTGCTTGATAAATTGAGACAGCATAAAATCGACGTCAATCGTTTGATTGGATTTTTGCGTTCTGAGAATTTCATTCTATCAGCCGGATCGCTCACCGACGGCGGGCGAGAATTGCTCATCCGAATCGACGCCAAACTCACCGATCTTGAGAGCATAGAAAATATTCCGATAAAAGGTCTTTATGTGCGTCTTAAGGATATTGCCCATGTTGCTTATGAGAATCCTCCCAGGTTATGGCGACAGCGGATTAATCGCCGTGAAGCCATACAAATTGGAGTTTTTAAAGAATCGGGCGCAAATAGTATTGAATTAACGTCAATTCTTGGCAGGGTTTTGGATGATATTTCTAAAAATCCTGATTTATCCGGATTATCGTTTGAAGTTTTATTCGATCAAGGAAAATTCATCGATAATTCGTTAAAGGATCTCGAGGAATCCGGCTTATGGGGCGGGATTTTCGCTATTATTGTTTTGTTTTTGTTCCTGAGAAAATTCCGAATGACACTGTTTATATCCTTGGCGATTCCCGTATCCATCCTTGTCACAATAACAATGCTGTATTTCATGGGTTGGTCGCTGAATGTGATTACCTTGTCAGGGCTGATGATTTGCGTTGGCTTAGTGGTGGACAATGCGATCGTTGTTGTGGAGAATATTCAATCTTACAAGCAAAGAGGTTTAAATAATCGCGAGGCGTCGTATCGAGGCGCGAACGAAGTCAGTCTTGCAATAACTTTGGCTACTTTAACTACGGCGGTGGTTTTCCTGCCGCTGATTCTGATGAGCGGCGACCGCATTTTAACGTTTTTTATGCTGCGCGTTGGAGTTCCCGTTATTTTTGCCTTGCTGGCGAGTCTTTTAGCCGCTTTGGTTTTTATTCCCTTAGCCATAAACCGGTTCGCTCTGCGCGGCGCAGCCAAAGAACCGCGGGTAATAAATAATTTCTCAAAGAAAGTGGGCGGATTGGTCGATTGGTCGTTGAAGAACCGAGAAAAATCGATCGTGATATTATTGTTAGTTCTCAGTTCAATTTCGATTCCCATGAAATTCGTAGTATCCACAGATGAAGAAGAGGGCAATATCAACGATTTTGTACTCAGATTCGAATTTCCAGTATATTACAGTATGAATGAAATAGATTCGACTTTATCGAAAATTGAGGATTTTCTCTTTCAAAATAAACAGAAATACGATATTAAAACGGTAGTAACCGGATTCAGGCGAGGGTATGGCAGAACAAGAGTCTTTTTAAATGAGCATGAAGAGCAGATCTGGCTGATTCATGGCATAAAAAGACTTCTCGATTCGATTGGCGTTATCGGGGGCGAGACTCTTAATCGCGCAGAAGTGGTTGAAGATATAAAAGAAAAGCTGAAACCGCCGCCAGGGGTCGAAATGTTTACGAGCTGGCGCCGGGGCAGGGGGGAGGAACACGCCGTCCGCATCTCGCTTTATGGTGAAAATACCGAGCGGTTGCTGCAAATTGCCGATGAAGTTAAGCGAAGACTCGGTGAAATGGAGGGCGTTCTCTCGGTAGAAACCGATGTTGAAACCGGATCTGAAGAAATACAGTTTAGGTATGATCGGCAATTAGTCGCAAAATATGGGATAAATGCCGCCACTGCCGCTTTTGGAATAAACTCGCTGATCAGAGGCGTCCGAATGCCCGATATTAGACTTCGCGGTCATGAGATTTCAATGACGGCGTCAATAATAGAAGAGGATAGAGAATACCTCTCCCAGGTAATGAATCTTCCGCTAACGACCGGCGATTTACAGGTTATCAGATTAGGCGACATTGCGGATTACCAGTATGGAAGGGGAGTTGGCGAAATTAACCGGAAGAATCGACGCACTCAACTTAAGTTAAAAATTAACACTACTGAAGAAAACATCCACAAGCTGTCCAAACAGATAAATGCATCTATGGAAGGATTATCGCTTCCAACCGGATATGAATGGAGTAAAGGCGACAGATTCGAGAGCGTTGAAGATGCGACGAAGGATCGATCACAAGCGTGGCTGTTAGCCATAACCTTCGTTTTCTTATTAATGGGCGCTTTGTTTGAATCGTTTTTTCTGCCGTTGGCGGTAATTTTCACGATACCATTTGCATTTTTCGGAGTCTGGTGGATCCTTTTCCTGACGGGAACCCAATTCGGCATAATGGCTGGAATCGGAGCGGTTATTTTAATCGGCGTGGTAGTCAATAATGCAATAGTATTAGTCGATAAAGTCAATCGCTTGCGCACCGCAGGAATGGATAGGCATTCGGCGCTTATCAACGGTGCAGAGCAGCGATTTCGTCCGATAGCTATGACAGCTCTCACCACAATAATGGGACTAATTCCAATGGCTGCCGGAGGCGCGTCTTTTATCGGGATTCCCTATTCGCCGATGGGAAGAGCGATAATAGGGGGGATGCTTGCAGCAACCGTTATGACGCCTGTGATAGTTCCGCTGGCGTATAGTATTGTCGAGGATTTAAAGAATTGGTTTATAGGGTATTTTAAATCGTTTTGATCCCTCGCCATCAAAAATGATAATATTAATCTATTGACAAAACCACTAATTATTGTTAACTTTAAGTTTCTGTAATTCGGGGCGTGGCGCAGCTCGGTAGCGCGCATGGTTCGGGACCATGAGGTCGCTGGTTCAAATCCAGTCGCCCCGACTTGTAAAATCCCGCTGAAAACTGCCTGAAACTGTCAATCCTTGCTGTAACAATCTGTTTTAAAACTAATTAACTCATCGAATTAACTTCAGGCTGTGGGAATAATTTCGTTGGAGTACACGCTTCAGCGTGCAGAATCGTTGGAGTACACGCTTCAGCGTG
>CAZWOY010000008.1:0-25993 GCA_964635255.1 uncultured bacterium | reverse complement strand
GATGCGCATAATCCATACCTCGTTCCCACGCAGGAGCGTGGGAACGAGTTGGTAAAGCAGGATAAAGCCTCAATATTTTCAAATACTAATATGGACAGTATGCAAAGGTTCATATTATGCCAACAGATGTATTGTTCAGGAAAATTTAGAAATAAATGAACGCTAAATTGAATAAAATAATCAATGTGACGATAATGTTTAACGTATTTTATAGAAGCGTTAAAACGGAAGGCGGCGGGAGAAATGTTTGGAAAACAAATTTCATCAAAGACTTGCTTCCCTTATGAAAAATTATGTCTCAAAATATTAGAAGTGATTTTCATCACTTTATTATTGAATTATTTTTCAGAGATTATAGATTTAGCCCATATTTAAGGAAGGAACCTTAGTGTACTTAGAATACTGGAATCTCAGCAGGAAACCGTTTGAAAACACGCCTGATCCGGATTTTTTCTATTTCTCGCCGGATCATAACGAAGCCTATATCCGGTTCAGGTACGCGATCTCAGAAAACAAAGGCGCATTTTTACTCACGGGAGAATTTGGATGCGGTAAAACCACATTGATAAGACTGTTGGTGAGTGAGTTAAATAGCGAGCAATACAAGGTAATTCTGCTTAACAATCCTCGTGGATCTGTCCATAAATTGCTAAAAGGGCTTCTTATCGAGTTGAACGATGATTTTTTAAATTCATCGATGGACGCCGAAAACAATTATGAACGGCTCGTTGGGGAACAACTGTTGAAAAACCATGAAAATGACCTGAAAACGCTTCTGATTATTGATGAAGCTCAATTAATACAGGACGATACAGCCCTCGAAGAGATAAGATTACTGTTAAATTTCCAATTGGACGATGGCTTTCTAATTAATCTGTTTCTGGTCGGGCAGCCCGAATTAAGAAACAGACTGGATAATTTCCCGCAATTAGAACAGCGATTATACTGCAAGTATCATCTCACAAACTTAAACATTGAGGAAACTACTAATTATATTAGGCATCGAATGGAAATATCCGGCGCAAAAAGTAAAATTTTTACCGAAGAAGCTATCGTGAAGGTCTTTAATAAAAGCCGCGGCATACCAAGAAGGATAAACAATATCTGCGATTTGGCATTGTTGTTTGGTTCGCAGTATCAAGCCGATCAAATCGATTCGAAAATAATTGAATCAGCGGTATAAGCGATGTTTAAAAGTATTGATCTTTTTCGTAAATCCAATTTGACGCACGAAAGCGCCCCTGCGCATAAATTAAAGCAGGCGCTGGTTTTTAATACAAAAGAAAGAGATTACTTTACGTTAAAATCGACGATTTCCTCATTTAATCTTCAACCGGTTTTTCTCTCAAATCCTTCTGTGCTTTATGAACATTTCAGACAATCTTCACCGGTATTCATTATTGCCGACACCGATGACAATCCCGAATTTGGCGTGAGTATTTTCCGCGCAATTCGCGGAACAAAACTCACTAAGAACACTCCGGTATTATTTATCTGTAAGATGACTAACGTTCTTGAAAGAAAATTGCGATCAGTCGGCAACAACTTCAGCATAATTACAAGACCCGTGCTTCCTTCCCCGCTCTACAATAGAATAGAGCTAATGACGCCCAAACGAAACTGGAGCGCATTATTTAACCAACAGGAAACGATTAAGCCGGAAATCAAAAACGCTCGCGAATCCTTCCCTCCGGTGAAACAAACTCAAGACAATCAAAATTCTAAAAAAGAGTTGGACGAAGGCGGCTTTATAACTAGAAACAAAGCAGAGCCAGATTTAAGACATTTATCGAATAATGAATCGATTCAATCGAGATCATACGATCCGGAAAAATCTCCGAATCGGACAAAAATCAATACCGAGAAAATAATAGAAAAAACCGATAATAAAACTTCTCCCTCGATTAAGAAATCTGAATCGGGAAATTTTCCAGTAAAAAATATATATAACGAAATATCAGGCAGAATAGAAAGACTGCTTGAATCTATCGATCAAAATTTACCGGTCTCATTGACGCCGATTAAGGAAATCGCGCCTGATTTAATCAAAGAGATACCTATAAACAAAGATTTAGAAATTCGAGCCATAAACAGACGCAAACCGCTTGACTTGCATTATAGAATGCTGAACATGACCATTTTCGGCTTGTTAATCGCTCATCAGATGAAACTTACCGGAAGTGAGATGCGAAAATTGGCGACCGTTGGCTTAACTCACGATCTTGGCATGCGGAAAGTGTCCAAGTCGATATTAATGAAGGAAAAACCTCTGACCGATGCAGAATACGGACAGATTATGCGTCATCTTGATGATACGGCTGACATCATAAGATCAGCAGAAGATTTCGATCCGGCAGCCGATGAAGAAATTATTCGCATTTCCTATCAGATACATGAGCGAGAAGACGGTTCGGGATATCCAAACAAACTCCGCAGTAAAGAAATTGACAGAATAGCAAAGATATTAGCCGTGGCGGATCGGTTCGAGGCTATGAGCCACCCGCGAAACTATCGGAAAGCCTTTTTAGCAATAAACGCTCTCCAGAAAATGATACGGTTAAAAGAGAAAGAGTTCGCGCCGGAAATAATAAAAGCGCTGGTTTCAGCGCTTTCGGTTTTTCCGATCGACAGTTACGTTCAGCTCAGCGATAAACGGATCGGAAGAGTCAGATCGCTGAACGGCAAACATCCATTGAGACCGGTTTTGGATATTCTGGTCGATGAAAAGAATGAAATCGTTAAACCACCGGCTGAATTCGATCTTACTGACGCGCCTTTTGTTTATATATCGAAAACTCTGACCCTCGAAGAAATTAATGAAATAGACAGTCGATTATCATGAACCCAATTCCCGAACTGCGCATATTATTAGCGAATTTCAGTCTTGCGACGGCTCGAAATGAATCCGGCAATTTACACAAACTCCAGCGAAAGATTGAAAAATTCGATAAAGAAATAATAATCGAACAAATTCTGAACGATCTGCTCGAAGGATATTTTTTTAATCATCCGATCGATTTGCCCTTCCTTGCCAATGCGAATGAGGACAGGTTAACCAAACAATGGAATCAAAATATTAAGACGGATGTGATTAACAGATATTATCTTCCACTAATATTAAAAGCGCTTGAAAAAGATGGACTTTATCCTGTGATAAATCGCGGAATTGTCTGGAACAAGTATTATCCAAATCGAATTTTCCGAAGAGCCTGTGATATCGATATGTTTATCGAGCCTGAACGATCTGAAAAATATGAAAACGCTCTTATCGCGCAAGGATGGACTAAACACACTATCTATTCTCACTTATGGCTTAAAAATGGAGCTGAAATAGACTTGCATGCCGGGCTGTTTGGAACCGGCGATGATTATTATCTGCCGATAGCTTTAAATCTTCCCTATGAAAAACTGTCCAATAACAGTGAGTTTTCAAATATGTCCGAGATCCTCTTTTCATCAGGGAACGAGAACTCTTTGCCATTGGAAAATTTGGGAAGAGCGAATCGAAATCTACCGAAAATAAGAACCTTCGACCTAGTCGATGACTTTATTTATAATTCCGTACATTGGGTAAAGCACTCCTTTCAATACATGCGCTGGGGCGTCGAACTCGCTCTCGTTTGCGATAAAATCAGTCGATTAAATAAGTGGGACGAAGTTCTCGAAAGAGTTGAGGATTACAAAGTGAGAAGAATCTTTAAAAGCGCAGCGATACCGCTGGCAAATATTTTTGATCTGCAGATCCCGGTTAGAAGCATATTGGAAACAAATGACTTTAGTTTCATAGAAAAAAGCCTGCTTGCTCGCATCTCACAAGGCTATAGACTGCCTTTTTGCGGCAAATACCTGGTCGCCAATGCAAGCAAGAACATTAAACAGAGAATTCGATTCTATGCCAAGGGAATTTTACCAAATAAGACGGACAGGATAGTTGACAGATTCAGATATCCGGGCGTCAATAAGCTGTTTACGCCGGCGCTCAGATTCCTTCGGATATTTCGCGCAGGATTTAAATTGGTCTTTTCCTATAGAAAATGACTCGTCCCAATCGAACAATTTCATTATTCATAGGCTGTGTGAACGTATGCATAGAAACGAACGAGTCCTGGATTATCGATACGGTGAAAGAAAAATATAGCTATTTCATTGCCGCCGGTCGATCCGATTATTTTTTGAATGTCCGGAGCGTAGAATCTCATTTAGACAATGAGGAATATAAGAATCCTAAAATATGGATAACGGATGACGCCTTGCGCGGCAAACGCGGCGATTTTTCCGTTGAACTTGATTTGAAGAAACCAATGGCAAAAGGCAGGATCTTACACGGTTCAAGAACCGGTTTGGATACGGTGATTAAGTTTGCATTCGTTGCATCGGCAATCAGAAAAAATGGCTTTTTCATACACGCCGCGGCAACAGAATATAATAACATTGGATGGCTTTTCCCCGGAAAGTCAGGCGCCGGCAAAACAACGCTGGCTGAAGAAATGAAATCGCATCGAATTCTAACTGATGAAATGGCGCTGATTCTAAAATACGATAACAACTGGTATGTTTACGGCAGTCCATTTTCGGCTGCGCATAGCGACGAAAATTCGGCAAACGGCGCGCCGGTGGGAGCTGTGATATACATTAGAAAAAGTAAACGGTTAGCATTGGAAACGTTGGAATCCTCCTTCGGAGCGTTCGAACTTTTAAAACATATCATCGGGTGGAAAATGGAGTATTTCAAAGACAAAGTTCTGGATTTCATTGCGGATTTCTCTTTGAAATGCCCTTTTTATCGATTAGATTACGCCCTTGACAGCAATGTGAACGAAATGTGGGATAGGTGGATTGAAAAAAATCATTAGAAACGAAGAGGTCGCCTTTCGGATCGTCAAAGGCGAAGCGGTTATGCTCAACCCGATCGATAATCAGATTCATCTGTTAAATGAAACAGCCACTTACATCTGGCTCGAACTTGAGAAAAAACATGATATTAAGGATTTGCTCGAAGCCATTTGCGAAGAATTCGAGGTTGAGAGGCAGGCGGCGCAGGATGATTTACTGCGATACATCGATGGATTGAACCAAAAAGGGCTGATCGAAATCGAAAACCGCGGGAGCGATTGTGATTGAACAGGCAAGGCTTTTGTTGCCATGTGTAATAAATAGTGTACACATTACAAAACTCGTTCCCACGCTCCCGCGTGGGAATGCATACTTTACTAAACAAGGTCGATATGCGTTCCCACGCGGGAGCGTGGGAACGAGTTGCGGCTTATTCGCTTCATGCCGGTTGTACACTATTAACATTGGGCAAAATGTCGAACAGGAGTGTTCGACCTACTGTGATAATTCTGAAGATTTAGGCAATAATGGCAAGAGATAGACATAACTGCGGCGTTTACGAACAAATCGCAGACCGGGCGCTTCAATTACAACATCCTTTAGATGCGATTTGGGAATTAACATATCGCTGCAATTTGAAATGCCGGCACTGTTATGTGCTGCAAAGCGCTGAAAACGAACTAAATACTTCGGAGTGCATGGATGTTTTGAAGCAGCTTGCCAATGCAGGCGTTCTGTTCTTAACATTCACCGGCGGCGAACCTTTTTTGCGAGAAGATATATTCGATCTGATCGCCGAAGCCAGAAGATTGAAATTCGCCGTCACAGTCTTCACAAATGGAACGCTGCTGGGAAAAGAAGAGTGCAAACGGCTGGCGGAGCAAAAGTTACAGAGCGTCGAAATAAGCGTTTATGGCGCCGGCGATAAAACGCATGATTCGATTACCGGCGTTCAAGGATCCTACAATTCAACGATGAAGGCTGTCGAATATCTAATTGAATCCGGAGCCCGAGTTGTATTGAAAACTTGCATAATGCGCGAGAACATCGATGAATTGCCAAAGTTGTCATATTTCTGCCAGCAGCGTGGTTTGCGTTTCAGATGGTCAACATTTTTGTCGCCGCTCAATAATGGCGATATGTCGGAAATAGAAAAAATGAGATTGACGGACGCTGAATTGCGATCGATATTGGAAAAAGACTTTGCCGGCGAGGAAATAGAATCTGATTTCATTCAAACCGACGACTCCGTCATCGAATTAAATCGGATGATTCCTTGCAGCGCGGGTCATACGACATTTGGAATTTTACCGGACGGGACGGTGTTGCCTTGTCCGCAATTCGTTCGAGGATCAGATAACATTCGTGATAAAAGTCTGATAGACATTTGGCGGAATTCACCGGAATTTCGCAAAATCAGGCAAATAACCGCCGCTGATTTTTCGGTCTGCAATAAATGCCGGGCAAAATCCTATTGTTTCAGATGCCAGGCTGTTGCGTTGCTTGAGGATGGCGATCTATTTGGACCATCCAGCGAATCATGCCGGGAAGCGTTTTTAAAAATGGAGTTGCATGAAAACAAAAAGAAAATACTATCCGCCGGAAATTAAATCCGAGACGGCATTTGAGCAGGAAACTATGGTCTGTTTAAAGGTCTCCCGCGGTTGCCGCGGTTCGCTGCCAAGATTAATGCGAGATAGAAACTGCAGGCGGCAGTTAGTGCGCGTCACGCCATGCTATGAGCGCACTAAAAGTTGATCGACGCCCATTATACAATGTTAGCTGACAAACGGCGTTTGGACGCCTATCAACGGGCAATCGATCAAGTTGTTCAAAGTGGAGACAAAGTCGTTGATTTAGGCGCCGGAACCGGCATTCTCTCAATGATGGCGGTCAGAGCCGGCGCTGAAAAGGTCTATGCAATCGAACAAACAGAACTTGCGGACTACGCGGAAGATATTATTCGCCTGAATTCGATGAGTGAAAAAATAAGCTTGATTAACCGCGGCGTTGAATCCGTTCAACTTCCGGAAAAGGTCGATATCCTGATAGGCGAAATCATTGGAATGTTCGGCGTGGAGGAAAATCTTACAGAGGTTTACAATCACGCTGTGGCAAACTTTCTTAAACCGAATGGCAAAGTTATACCAAACTCGCTCACATTATGGGTTGCGCCGATTCAATCCAGTCGAATCAGAAAATTATTCGATTTCTGGGAAAATATTGCTGGATTCGATTACTCAATCGCAATCGAATCGGTTAAACACTCGCCTGTTTATGAGTATGTCGCGGAAGATAGTATTGTCTGCAGTCCGAAAATGATCGCAAATATCGATCTTTGCAGACAAAATGAAACCGACTTGAACGCGGCGGCTGAATTCCATTTTAACGAAAATGCTGAAATAGATGGTTTTTGCGGTTGGTTTGAAGCTAATTTGAGTCCCGGTATCGCTCTGGATAACAGTGTTTTTTCGCCGAAGACTCATTGGAGGCAAATAGTATTTCCTATTGTTGAACCACAGAAAGTCACGCGCGGCGATTCGGTCGATTTGCGAATTACGACCACTCACTTCGGGAAAAATATTCATTTCAACTGGTTTGCAAATTTTAGCATCGGCAAAAAAACGATAAGACGCAAACACGCCAGATTTCTTGGACAGAAGCCGCCGGAAAAACTAAAGGAGTGGTTTCCTGGTAAAGTGCAGGATAATCTTAAAGAATGACGCTGAATAAAGAACAAAGACGCGCAGCTATCGAAAATCTTCGAGATGTAATATGGGAGCGAGGGGCATACGAATTCAGGGCTAACGGCAATAGTATGAAACCGTGGATTAAACCGGGCGCAACGCTTAAAATCCAGGCTTTAAATACAGAACCACAACCGGGGATGATCGTCGCCTTTGATATCGATTCTCGAATCTTTATCCACAGAGTTGTCAGAATCAGCGACGCCGGCGTCATAACAAAAGGCGACAATCTGCCATTCATGGATGGTTTACTTAAGAGCTCAGATATCATTGGACTTGTTTCGCACCCATTCACTCCCGGTTTTAATTCAGCGATTGCCGGGATTTCATGTTTAACGGCAAATGTCAATCTTTCTCTGAATATTATGTTTTCAAAACTGACGATTGGATCAGGATATCTTGTGCCTCCGTTCATTTATGATAAGATAAAATCCGGTTATTGTGCATTATTCACAAAGATTTCCTGCATTTTTCAAAATACGCTTCGTTTGATTTTTCTGGTTTCAAAAAGCTACAGGAGTCATTAATATGGAAAAAAACAATCACACAGACTCAAAGACAGTACTCATTATCGATGATGAACCGCAGGTCTGTGAAATTCTTGTCAAGTATCTGGAACATATTGGCTACAATACCGTCACAGCAAACAATTGCAATGAGGTTGTTTTGTATTTTGACAAAGAAACGCCGGATATTGTTTTTTTGGATATCTTCTTGCCTGAAGTCGATGGCATTAGAATTCTAAGGCTTCTGCGCAAATTGGAGCCGAAGCTCCCAATTGTCATGATTTCAGGACTGGCGACAGTTGAAATGGCGCAATCGACCTTGGAATACGGTGCATTTGATTATATAACCAAACCATTTGATTATAATCGAATTTCTGATGTTCTCAGAGGGATCGAATTTACAAAATAGGAATAGTGCAGATTAAATGATAAGATCAAAAAAATGCATAACCAAATGGGCAAAACTCCATTTCTTTTGGCTTCTGTTGTTTTTCTGTCTCCACAGTGGAATTTCTGAAGCTGCAACAA
This sequence comes from uncultured bacterium, assembly GCA_964635255.1. Lineage (GTDB taxonomy): Bacteria > Electryoneota > AABM5-125-24 > Hatepunaeales > Hatepunaeaceae > CAZWOY01. The sequence continues at coordinate 17,379 of CAZWOY010000008.1, read as the reverse complement.
ATAATGAGCTCAGCCAAATCCGGTGTTCGCTTTCGCCTTTGGAGAATGAAAAACTCAGAATCAGAATCGCTTTCGATTTTACGGAAGAATATCTAAAGTTAAAATTATTTAATCCCACAGGCGAAGAACGGATAGAAAAAAACGATTTCGATCTGAGGTATGAGATCGCGCCCGAAACCGATACAATTAAACAGCTGTTTGAATCAACGGAAATTCATTATGGCAACAGCGGGGGTAAAATTTATATCGAAACAGGTTTCAAATCGCTGAGGTTATTCTTAAGTCAAGATTATCAGGCTGAAACCGATGGCGTTCATTATTTGGGAAATGGAAAAACCGCCTATATGGATCTTATTCTCGAGTCTTCAAGCAATCGTCCTAATCAGGATTATTCGAAGATTCAATCTGTAAAACACCCAAACCAATTGAGTGAGATCTTAAATCGATCTTCTGACGCCGCTAAGGGAAACGCTTCTATGCATGCTCAGAACGACTTAGATAATAATGCAATCAACAGTCGCCTGCGGAATTTCTTAAATCTCAGCGTTCAGGAATATGAAAACCTGACGGAAGGTCAATATATACTAAGTCCGAGAGATATTTTAAAAATAAAAATATATTTCGATGTATCCAATCGGGATAATGTAGCAGAGTTGGAAAATATCCCGGTTAAACTGGATGGCGCCGTTTACATTCCTGTGCTGGGCAATATTAATGCAAATGGAACAACTACGGAATTATTGGCTTTGTATATAACGGAAAAACTTAAGGAAGATTATATAAAGCCATTCGCAACCGTTGAAGTAACGGAGTATCTGGGAAATACGGTGACAATTATCGGTGACACTATCCGCAGGAAACTCCCGTTTTTCAAGGACGACCGGCTTTTTGACCTCTTCAAGCGAAATTTTCTTCTGTTATCGAAAAGTCAATATTTAAGCAATATTGTTATCAAACACAGCAATGGTGAATTGAATACTTATAACTTGAATGAATTTCTCGAATATAACGATCTTAAACAAAATCCCAAATTGTATCGAGACGATATAATTTATCTAAATCCGGAAGCTCAATTAGAAGTGGTTGTGCTGGGGGCGGTTCGAAGTCCGGGGACGCACACTTTGCCAAAATATATTTCACTTTTTGATGCAATCGCTCAATCAGGCGGATTTAGTGAGAATGCAAAAATCAGTAAAATCAGAATTATACGAAGAAACCAGATTGAAAACGAAATATTTAATTTGGACAGATACATCAAAGGCAAAGAAGATTTAAGGCAAATACAACTTGAAGAAGGCGACATAGTCTATGTGTATGAAAAAAGAAGATTAATCAATTGGTGGATACTTCGAGATGTTATCCTAACGATCTCTGCCGGTATTTCATTGTACTATCTGATAAGTTAGCCGGTGAAGATTTAAATTTGTTTAGTGTAAAAAGGCAAAAAACGTTACAAAATGAATATTGTTGAAAATTTAAGAATAAGCGATGTACTAAGGATCATCCTTAAACGAAGGTACCTGATCCTCGGTGTGACCATACCCGCTGTTCTTTTGGCGTTTTTATTTACGCCGGAACCGGAAACGACCTATTCCGCAAGCGCTTTAGTCGAAATAAATCCGCCGAAGATTACATCCAATATGTCCTGGGATTATCTCTTTACCCTCGACGAAGGCGATAATATCGCAACCCAGTCGCGAATATTGACCAGTCAAAAAATTATTTTCTATACCTTAAGGAAAATTGGTTTAATCGATAGTATTATCCAGTTCGAAGATTATAATCAATATCCTGAAGCTTTTAACCTCGTCAGTAACTATAAGGGTAAAGTTAACGCCGAACCTCTGAGAGTTGGCAGGAATGACGTAAATACGAATATTCTAAAAATTTCAATCGTCACCGATGACCGGGAACTATCGATAAATTTTGTTAACGCCTTGGCGGAGGCATTCAGAGAAGAATCGATCAAAAACCACAACCGAGAAGTAAATGAATCGAAGAAATTTGTCGAAAAACAACTTACCAACTACACTCAAAAACTCGAACAGTCTGAGAAGAAACTACTTACGTTTGTAAAAGAAAACCTGCCGGATTTTAAGCTGCAGACCGGATCAGTCTTGGACATACAAGTCTCTTATGGCGTCATAAAGGAAAGAGAAAAAGATTATGTTTCCATGAAAAATAAACTGGTCCAACGGAAAAAGGGAGACATTAAGTTTGAGGATTGGCTATCAGGCGTTAATTCCATTGCAAATAGCGATAAGATATTTTCCAATTTGATCGATCTTGAGAATAAAAAGAGTAAATTACTCGAATATCAAAAAGAAACGTCCGTTCAAGTGATTGAAATTGAGAATAAAATCAAGGAAACCATCGATTCGATACTTGAGGTCATAAATGATGAATTGACTACGATTATAAACCGGGAAAAAGAGACTTTAAATCTTCTTGAACGCAGTCTCGAATATGATCATTATGCGCGGGATGTGGAATTAAACGAGAGCATCGTCAGCCATTTATCCACCAGTCTTCAAGACGTTCTGATTCAGGAATCGAAAGAGCAGGAACCGGTCAGAATCATTGAATTTGCTACGAATGCCGCGCCTATTACCAGTTATCGAGGCTGGACAGTACAATTATTTGCAGCGCTCTTATTTCCTTTGTTAACAATTGCCATCGCTGTGGCAATTGAATCTCAGAATACCGCGCTGGTTTTAGTCGAGGATGTGGAAAAATTTGTTGGATTGCCCGTTTTGTCGATTATACCCAATATAAATCCCAAAGACAAATCTCATTCAGAGCGGGTTAGCGAAATAAAAGATCAAGAAAAACTGCGCCGGCTTATTGTTCATTACAGTCCAAGAAGCATTCAGGCGGAAGCATTTCGCACCTTCAGGACAAATCTCGATTCGATATTAAAACCCATGAATGGAAAAACTGTCATGATAACCAGTTCTTTAATGGGCGAAGGCAAATCCAATGCATTGACAAATTTGGCGTTAACCTATACGCAGATGTATCAAAGAGTTCTTTTAGTTGACTGCAATATGCGCCGGCCAACTGTACACAGGACTTTCGGACTGGAAAGGAAGCCGGGATTGTCGGAAATTCTGCAAGAATCGGTAAAATGGCAGGATAATGTCAAGAGTATTATGGATATGGTTTTAGGGAATAATGTCGATTTAGACGATATTATGGTAGGACCTGGAATGGAAAATCTCAATATAATCACCAGCGGAGGCACTTCCACCAATCCTTCCGGTCTATTTACCACCGGACGCTTTAAAGCTTTTCTAAAAGAAGTCGGTAAAGAGTATGATATCGTTTTTTTAGATACGCCTCCCCTGCTGCATGTCAGCGATGCGACCATTATCGCTCCGCACGCCGATGCAGCGGCTATAGTGTATGAAATCGGACATACTTCTCGAGACGGACTAAAACGAACAAAGGCAATGCTCGATAATGTCAATGCAAAAATACTCGGCGTGGTTTTAAACGACGTCAAAGCTGTTTTGGATCAGTTCGCTTATCGTTCGCACTATTTCAAACCTTATTATTCGGAATCGATAAACATGAAAAGCAAAGCCGGCAGGGGAAAACCAGGCTTGAAAAACGTCATCGGGAATATTGACAAAAAGAATATTCTGAATAATCCGTTTTCCCGAATGAAAAGTGAATCCAGGGAGATAAATAAAAAGTCCGACGCTTAATGACTTAAAAAGAATTCAACAATTAATTTTAATTTTTAATAAATACTCGCGGCATACACTGTAATATATAGAGTCTCCTTCCGTCCGATGCAAACTCTATATTTACAGATTCACCGATCGAATCCTGGATTATTCCCAATAAAGTTTTTATCTGCGGTATAAAGTTAGTCCGGCGGATTGCTGCCTTAATATTGCAGGATAATTCTCTGAACAGCGACTCATCTGTTGAAGATGCATTTGTCGAATCAAGCTCCTTGCCCGATTTCTCGATCAGCCGGTCTTGAAGCCTTTTGCCGCATTCTTTATACCACTCATTTAGATTCGGCAAAATTATTCTACCGGCTTTCCTGTCGAAAACTTGAATCTGGCTGCATCCAAGCGCAAAATTATCGTCGCAAACAATATGCATCTCGGGCTCCGGTTCGGCGGGAGTGATATATACTGCATATTTGTCAAATAGCCGGTCGCTGTTTCGAGGACATAATCCAGGGACGATTTTAACCATCCATCGCTCACTTTCATCGCCTGAGATAATCGAAGGTTCGACGTCCCCGAACGCAAATCCTGAGAAAAAAGGCGCATAATAGCCGTTAAGCTGGAATCCAACGACCTCCTGGATAATTACGCCGATCTCCTCTTGAAAATCGATGAGATCATTTTCCATTCTGAATCTAATCGGTTCAGGTCCGAAAGCCGATGAATATACCTCAGCCATCGCCAGCAAGAGGTTGTTCAGTTTTTGATTTTTATCACCGGTATTCGATACAAATACGCTTTTATATTTACTCATAAAAGCTCTGCCGATTCGGTCTTCTAACAGACTGGAGCTGCGCACGATCAATGGCTTGTTTCCAAAGTCGTCTATCGCCGCCGCTACGCTCTGGATAATCTCGCGAGAGAAACTGGAGTCTTTAAAAAGCCGGATGATATGCTGATGTTCCTGGCTGATCTGGTCGAAGTCCTTGTATTTCTGCTCCGAAATATCCTCGATCCCATTGTGGTGCATAAAGCTGTGGAGACCGTCCGCGGTTACATAGCGGGTTTTCGGTATCCTGACGTCCGACAGCGCCGGATATTTATCTCGCATCGATTTTAGTATTTGATTCACCAGGAACAATCCCGCTCCTTTGCCGCCGATCAATCCGTAGCTTTTCGCTGGATAGATCATGTTCTTGGTGAGATGATAAAAATCTTCTATTTCAACAAATTTCTTTGCGGTTTTTATATAAGGCAGTTGATCGCTGACCATCCGGCGAATAAGCGTGACTTTCGCGAAGTTCTTTACCGGTTCCGACGGTTCGATCCCGACACTCTGAAAATGGGTGTATCTGCGCAGAGCGTCGGCAATCTCGGAAATTGAACTATACTGGTCAACAAGCGTTTTACTGAGAAAACCAAGTCTGTCGTCCATAATCCACTTTTGAACATTTTCCAGTAAACGATTTTCGTCGATATGTTGTTTAGCCAGTTCAATAATAGCGTCGCTTTTTAATACGATTTGACAACTCTTTTTAAAATCGTAATAGCCGGATATATTCGCCCCATCGATCCGGTCATGGATTTGCGAGCCATCGCTGACAATCTTCTGGAATACCTCTTTAGCCTGTTTGATTCCTTTGCGGCATAACAAATTCAGCAGTTTGCAGAGAATCTGCACATATAAATCCTGATCGGTTTTTCGAGAAAATTCGATCAGAGTCATCCATTGGTTATTCGTCTTCCCAACAGCAGGGAACAGTTTCTGTTCATGGCGTTTAACTTGTTCGCGCAAATTACGGTTCTTCAGGTAGCTCGACAGTCTTAATTTCAGCGTATTGAGCAGTTCGCGCTCTTCGCTCTGGAATGGACTTTCTAAATCGGCTGAAGGGGCTTGTCCGCAACTGACCGTTAATCTCCCGGTAAAATGCGGTTCGTCCGAGAAATCGACAGTTAAAGCGTAATCGTCAGGAGAGAAGTTTGGCGAAGCAAACGTTTGCTGGTCGTATTCTATTTTAACCGAGCATAATTCCGGGAAATGAAATCCTTCAGGTATCAGATGAAGTAATTTCTTGAAAACAACTTTCAAATCGGAATCGTAATCCCTCAACATTTCATCGATTTTGTAATAGCAGCTTAGTTCGTTTTCCCTGCAGAGGGCATTTCCGATTAACTTGTTCAGGTTAAGATTTTTCGTTTCCATAATTATGCCTGAGGATATTGATTACCGAAGCGCAGTCGATGTTTAGCTCTTTGTGAATTGGACATTCTTGCTCCGGAAAGAATCCCGTCAGACGCCACCGCCTGACGGGATTCATTTCCTCCGGAGTGTGAAGCGCGCAAGCCGTTCCAAACTGCCGGAATGACTGCAACAACCCATATCGCGCGTGAATCCAATCCGTTATCACTCTTGGATTATCTTCCCATTAAACGCCTTCCATCGCCGGATCAGCCTGACCGTCGAGTATTCTCTCCACTTCTTCCTTATCGACGTCAGTAATGTATTTTATGCCGCTGATTGACGCAGCATGCGGCGTGAGAGCGGCAATGTCGTCGCGCGTAATATAATCCAGCGAGAACTTCCTGCTGCCGCACATCAGTTGGCGTAAACCCTGTCCCAAACGTTCGTAGTAGGTGTATAAGCCGATGGCTCCGGTGGGCAGCTTTTCGAAAGCTTCATCTCCGATTTTTTTCCGCAGATCCGGAGCTGTGACAAAAATTTCATCTTTGCTCGAGCCGAATCTTTCTACATAAACCGGCACCTGACGCTCTTCGATAGTCCTGCCGATCGTCTTGCCGACCATCGTTGCAGCGATAGGACCGCGCGCCATGCCGATCAGTTTGACAAACGGAGAGCCTAAAGCCAAACCCTTGTAGATCTGATCTTCAAAGGTAAAGCCGCCGGCTAAGGCGAGTGGCGGAATTTTCATGCCTTTGTCATGCAGTTTTTTGGCGTACTGATACAGAAGCGAATGCAGTTCTACGACCGGAACGCCCCATTCGTTCATCATGCGCCACGGGCTCATGCCCGTTCCGCCGCCGGCGCCATCGACAGTCAATAAGTCGATGTCGTACTTGGATGCGAAGTAAATGGCGCGAGCCAAATCAGCGGGGCGATAGGCTCCGGTTTTCAGGAACAAATATTTGGCTCCGGCGTTTCTAAGTTCTGCAACCCGGGATGCAAATCCTTCCTCGGAAACCATGCCGACGCGGCTGTGGCGTTCAAACTCTTTAAACGAACCGCGTTCGTAGGCGCGAATTACGTCGGGATCGGTTGGATTGGGGAGAACGACATATCCGCGTTTATACAAAAGCTGCGCTTTGCGCAAATCCGTTATCTTGACTTCGCCGCCGATATCCTTAGCTCCCTGTCCCCACTTGAGTTCGACAATTTCGACGCCAAGTTTGTCGATGGCGTATTCCTGAACCCCCAAACGAGTGTCTTCGATGTTTGCCTGAACGATGGTCGCGCCCCAGCCGTCGATTTGATGGTCTTTAAAGAGATTCACCCTTCTTTTTAAATCGACCGTATCGACGACGCGTCCATTTTTTATAACCGATTCAGGGTCCATTCCGACGACGTTTTCGCCGATAGTTAAACCGGTTCCGGCGAGAGCCGTTCCGATGGCTAAACCTTCCCAGTTATTCTTCGCAACGTTGGTCGATCCAATACCCGGAATGATCCAGGGATATTTAAATTTTATTCCATTATCATGCCCGAATCGAACTTCGAGATTGACATTCGGGAAGATAGCCTGATCGCTGTCTGGTTCTATCCCGCAAGCGCCAACCGCAGTTCCCATAATATTAAAATGCGAATAGTCAACCGGATAAATTTTCTCCGATGCTGTCGTTATGACTCCAAAAGGCTGGGGATAAATAACCTCATGGCCTCTATAGGCTGACTTGCCGATTTCGCACATTCCGATACAGCCGTCCACGCAGGTTACGCACATACCGGAAATGGGCGTTATCGATCCTTCAGTTCTGTTCTTGGTTAATGTTGCGGCAGATCGATTTACAGCCGACATTGTCAGTGACATCAATGCCTCCAATTTTCTATGGTTAAATTCTACTTTTCAAAAGTGTTTTGTTTGCCGATGGTGTGGCGTCAATTGTCTTTCTTGATCTCGCAAGCCACGCAAGGATCCATATAGCACATCATATCGTCGAAACTGTTTTTTTCGACGCATGGCGGCGAGAGGTTCGCGCATCCGCCGCAAATGGCTTTCTCCGGCTCGGTGTAGGTGCACCTCAATTGACATGCAGGGCAAACATAGATACAGCCTCCGCAGAGCCTGCATTCTTCCGACTTGATATCGAAAGGCGTACCGATGCTTCGCTCCTGTCCGCGGCCTCTGAATCCGATTGCGCCAGCGACCATTTGTTCCTCGCACATTCGAACGCATAAACCGCAAAGAATGCAGTCTTCGTATTCCTGCTTAAATCTTTGACGGCGAATGTTATGCTCTGAAGCCAGGTCTTGGATCACTTTCGATTGCGGGCAAGTCGCCAGATGCAATTCTAAAACCATCTTGCGAGCTTTAATCACGCGGCTCGAAGCCGTTCTGACAACTAAACCTTCCTCTACCGGATATGTGCAGGAAGAAACAAGCCTGGATCTTGGCGCTTCCCCGATTTCCACAACGCAGAGACGGCACGCGCCATAGGGCGATAAGCCATCCATATAGCATAATGTTGGAATGGGAAATCCAAGCATTTTCGCGGCTTCAAGGATGGTCGTTCCACGCTCGACAGAAATATCAAGACCGTTTATTTTTAAGTTTACCACGATTGTTTTATCCTACTTTTGCGGGTTTCTTAATCTCTATTTTTACGTTTTCCGCAGCCGGCTCTTTTATTTTTTCCGTGAATTCAAGATCGCAGCGCAAGCATCTCATCGCTTCCCGTTTGGCGTCCTGTTCCGATAATGAAAGCTCAACTTCCTCAAAACTGCGCTTCCTTTTATCTGAGGACAAAGCCGGCGGTTTGGCGCGCCTGATTTCCGCCAATTCCTCCGGCGGGAGAATCTGAGGCGCGACATAATCCACAGGCATTTTCTTCGGAATTGGTTTATCGAGATCTTCGTTTTTGAAGAAGCGGTCTATCATAATCGCAACCCGCTTGCCAGCGGCGATTGCGTCCACGACGGTATTCGGACCGGTTACAACGTCCCCGCCTGCAAAAACGCCTCTGCGGCTGGTTTGCAGCGTATTGGGATCGACCCAGATCGTTCCCCATTCATTGAGTTGAATTTCTTCGGCTCCTTCGGGCGATACCGAATCGACGTCGGGGCTTTCGCTGATTGCGACGATAAGCGTATCGAGCCAGACGGGAAACTCGCTGCCGTCTATCGGGACAGGTCTGCGGCGACCGCTCGAATCGAGAGCGCCCAGTCTGTTACGGACGCATTTTATTCCGGTCAGCGTGCCTTCGGTCGATAGCACTTTAACCGGAGTAACCAGCGTCTCCAGCTTGATTCCTTCTTCGATGGCGGCTTCGATTTCCTCCTCGAACGCCGGCATTTCCTCGCGCGACCTGCGATAGAGAATAGTAACGCTCTCGACGCCCTCTTGCCTCAATGCCGTTCGCGCGGCGTCTATGGCTGAATTGCCGCCGCCGATCACGCCGACTTTGCCTTTGGCGAGGCTCTTTCCTTCGATATTATGAGCTTTCAAGAACTCTATCGAAGGCAGCACTCCTTCGCTATCCTCGCCTTCCAGCGCCAGCTTCCTCCCCTTCTGAGCGCCGATCCCGACGAATACAGCTTTAAAGCCCTCCTTTAAAAGGCCGTCGATGGAGATATCCTTGCCGAGTTCGGCGTTCATTTTCAGCGTAATGTTATCATCGAGGATCGAATCGATTTCCTTCGTTAAGGTTTCTCTGGGCAGCCGGTAAGAGGGAATGCAGCTAAAGAGCATGCCTCCCGGGTGGGAAGCGGAATCGAACACTGTCGATTTGTATCCTTTAAGCGAAAGATAATGCGCAGCCGTCAGTCCGGCGGGACCGGCGCCGATGATGGCAATGGGCAGGTCATCTTTCACTTCTCTCGTTTCATACTCGGGCTTGAAGATCGATGGATCGATGCGATCGGTGATGAATCGCTTAAGGTTGCGTATCGCTACCGGATCGGTTCCGGTTTGTCCCAGTCTGCAGCGGCTTTCGCACTTATGATCGCAAACCCGCGCGCAAACCGACGGGAATGGGTTGGTCTCTCTGATCGCCAAATAGGCTTGTTCGTAGTCGCCGTTCGCAATATGCGCCACATAGCGCCAGGCTTCGGTTTCAATCGGACAGGCTGCATGGCAGGGGGCTCCGACCAAATCGCTGCAAACGAAGGCGTTGCACCGTTGCTCCAGAATGTGAGTTTTGTATTCTTCCTTAAAATACTGCAGCGTGCTCAATACCGGATTCGGCGCCGACTGTCCCAGACCGCACATTGTTGTGTCCCTGACAACTAAAGCCAATTCTTCTAACAAATCCAGATGCTCTAAAGTCGCATTTCCTTTGGTTATGTCATCGAGCAACTCGTACATACGCTGGGTGCCTTTACGGCAAGTGAAGCACTTTCCGCAGGATTCGTCCATGAGGAATTTCATGAAATATTTGGCGACGTCCACCATACAGGTGTTCTCGTCCATCACGATCATGCCGCCCGAACCCATGATCGAACCCGCTTTGGCAAGGCTTTCATAGTCGATCGACAGGTCGAACATATCCGCCGGGATACAGCCGCCGGAAGGTCCGCCGGTCTGTACGGCTTTGATTTTCTTGTCGCTGTTGGAACCCCCGCCGATATCATAGACGATTTCGGCGATTGAAGTTCCCATCGGAACCTCGACCAAACCTGTATTTTTCACCTTTCCAACGAGGCTGAAAATTTTCGTGCCGCTGTTGCCGGGTACGCCGGCTTTAGCATATTCTTCTGCGCCTTTTTGAATGATTATCGGTACGTTGGCTAAAGTCTCAACGTTGTTAATGCAGGTCGGCATTCCCCATAATCCTTTTTGCACGGGATAAGGAGGGCGTTGGCGCGGTTCGCCGATTTTGCCCTCGATGGAGCGAATCAACGCCGTTTCTTCGCCGCAGACAAACGCTCCAGCGCCTCGTACAATGTCGATGTCGAAATCGACGCCGGTTCCTAAAATATTTTTGCCCAACAATCCCATTTCTCTGGCTTGGCGCAGGGCAATGAGCGTGTGCTTGATCGCCAGCGGGTATTCGCTGCGCACATAGATCAATCCCTGAGTGGCTCCGATGGCTAAACCGGCGATAAACATGCCTTCGAATATCGCATGCGGATTGCCTTCGAGCAGACTACGATCCATATAGGCTCCGGGATCGCCTTCATCTGCATTGCAGATGAGATATTTGTGTCCGGTGCCGTTGCCGGAATTATAGGCAAATTCCCATTTCTTGCCGGTGGGAAATCCAGCTCCGCCTCTTCCCCGCAAACCGGATTTCTTTATCTCCTCTATGATCCAGACCGGATCTATATCCTGCAACACTCTACAGATAGCTTCGTAACCGCCGCTGCGGATGTAGTCGTAAATCCTGATGGGATCGACCACCTCGTTCATGCCTAAGATCGTCCGCATCTGTTTTTTGAAAAACGGTATTTCTTCCTTACAGTAATTGCATTCCTTATACTCAATCGTACCGAAAACCAGTTTTTCTTCTACTTTGCCTTTAACGGCAGCGTCTATGACCAGCGGGACGTCGTCCAGATTTAATCTCGGGTAAAGGTGTTTGCCCGGCTCAACGATTATAAAAGGATCCAATTCACAGAATCCCTGGCAGCCGGTGATTTTCAACGCCACCTTTTCCTGGAGATTTTGCTCCAATATATAGCGTTTTATTATCCGGATTAAATCGTTAGCGCCACTCGCCTGCCCTCCCGTGCCGGCGCAAACAACCAAACGAGGTATATCGGGCAAGGGGCTTTGGATAACCTGCTGTCGAAAACTGATAAATTCTTCAACTGTATTCAATCGCTGCATTCTGTTTTCCTAAAGTATTTCTTTTTTGGATTATGCTGTCCGGAAACCTAAGGCGAAGTTTAAACCTTAAATGAAAACCGGGACTTTCTACTTTGTATTTCTACACGACGCTCAACAAATGTCCTTTGCAGCCTCTGCGCGGGCAGATTTGGACGGTTCCGCCGCCTTTTATAAACAGAGGCACCATCTTCGCTCCGCATTCCGGACAGCTGACTACGCCCGAAAGTTCGGTATGGCAGTGCGGGCAAAAGAAATGGATGATGGATTTGAACGGCACATCGTGTTCGACTTCGACACTGTAACTGCCATAAAGACTGGAGAGCCTTATCCAACCATGCTGCCTGCCGAAAGACATCGTGATACGAATCGATGGATAGCCATCGATTAGAAAATCATAATCCATTAAAGTATGATTGCAACGCGAACAATTCACTTCGACCGGGAAGATTCTCTTGTCCACCCCGATTTTTATTTTTTCCAAGCCTTCGCGCGAGGTTTCGATGATCTCTTTGACTTTTGAAGGTTTTACATTGGAAAAATAATGACCATCGACAACGATAACGGGGCCAAGCGCGCACGCGCCCAGACAATTGACGGTTTCCAATGTAAAATCTCCATCTGCAGTTGTTTGTCCCGGTTCGATTCCTAAGAGCTTTGCGCATTCCTCGACAACCCGCGGAGCGCCTCTGACATGACAGGCAGTTCCCAGACAGACTGACATCAGATGCTTCCCGCGCGGCTGAAGACTGAAAGATTTATAGAAAGTCGCTACAGCGTAAATATCGACTAATGAATGCCTTGTTTTCCTGGCGACGAGCTTGAGTATTTCCGCCGGCAAATAACTATATGTAGCCTGAATGTCCTGCAGAATCGATATGAGTCCTCCACCGCCCCCATTGGTACGGTAGAGAATAGAATCGACTTCATCATCGATGCGCGGACTGGGATCGAATTCCTCGCAGTATAAAACCGGTTGGTTTTTTCTTATGCTGAGGCTGCATTCATCAATATATTTGCATGTTGCGCAAAGCCCTTCCTGCTTCGTTTGAATCTGCATGTTTAACGGTATTCCTCACAATACCAGACGCCGCCTTCCGGACGAGGAAGCTGACAGTTTTCAGCGTTTTCGCAGTTCATACACAACCCTAAGCGTTTCTCCTGCTTTACTTGTTGGGTTGTCGCTCCATTTTGCATTGCAGGCTTAAGATTGGATTGAATCGAACTGTCGTCGAATTCCTCGCAGAACCAGATCGCTTTGCCTTCCACTCTGGGCAGGCAGTCTTCGATATGATTGCAGGTAACGCAAAGTCCTTTAACGGGAACTTCCTGTTTATCGAAGCGGTGCATCACTTTAGGTTTTGCTGCTACTTCCATTTTTCACCTCACGGTTTAATTGCCAAATTACGAAAGCAAACACAAAATAATCTGCGGAGCAAGTAGAAATGACCATGTCCGAATTTGATACATTTAAACAGCGCTCCGCAGTTTAATGGTTTCGTTTTACATCTTCGGTATTTACTAATGCAACCAGAGCGCCAATTTTCTGCAAAGAGCCGATAAATAGATGTTTTAAAAATAAAACTTTATTACTTTTTATTTTTCAATTATTTAGATAAGTTGGACTACATTTTCTGTGCCATTATATTTTCACCAGTTCAGGGATAAAAACCGGGGAGATATGTACCTCTGGGGAAAAACTCCCCAGTTATTGCCATGTGTAATAAACAGCGTACACATTACAAACTCGTTCCCATGCTCCTGCGTGGGAATGCATACTTAACTATATAAGGTCGATATGCATTCCCACGCTGGAGCGTGGGAACGAGTCGTAATTCAAACTCGTTCCCATGCTCCTGCGTGGGAACGAGTCGGTAATTTGTACACTTTTTCATGCACGTAGTAATAACAGGTTAGCGTCTTGAATCCATTTTGGGAAGGATTCTATGAGGGAATGCCGGTCCGGCGTCCTAACCTGAGAGGTTTCAATTGTGAGTATTAAAATTATAACGCAAGGCAGACATATATCGCTCAGAGCGGCAGCCGGCAGTCTTTTACTTGGTTAGTTCCTTCGCATCCATCTTCTTTATTTTATCGCGGAGAGTTTTGCGGTCGATGTTGAGTATTTTGGCGGCTTTGGTTTTGTTGCCTTCTACTGAAGCTAAGACGTTTTTAATATACTCGATTTCAACGTTTTCGAGGGTTCGATTAAGACCGTTTTCACGCTGAACGGAAAAACGCATGTGTGCGGGTAAATCGGGAGCTTCGATGATGTTTTTCTCGGACATCACAACCAGCCTTTGTACGAGGTTTTCCAACTCGCGCACGTTGCCGGGCCATGAATAGGCTTTCATAATTTCCAGAGCGTTTTGGGAAAAACGCGGCGCTTTTTTCTCATATTCCTTTGCATATTTTGCGATAAATTGCCGGGCTAAGGCAATGATATCATTGCCCCGCGCGCGCAGAGGCGGGACGTCTATGTTCAGCACATTCAATCTGAAATACAAATCTTCGCGAAATGTTCCCTTTTCAACCATATTGTGCAGGTCTTTATTCGTTGCGGCGAGGATTCTGACGCTGATCTTGCGGGGCTTGGTCGCCCCCACCATATATACTTCCTTATCCTGCAGTATTCTTAACAGCTTTACCTGCATTGCCATGCTGATTTCACCGATCTCATCGAGGCATATCGTACCGCCTTCGGCGGTCTGAAAAAAACCGGCGCGCGATTGGGTAGCTCCGGTAAACGCGCCTCTTACATAGCCGAACAACTCGCTTTCAAGCAATCCCTCCGGAATTCCGCCGCAGTTCACCGGAACGAAGGGACCGTTGCCGCGCTTGCTGTTGTAATGAACCGCCCGGCAGACGAGTTCTTTTCCCGTCCCGCTCTCGCCGGTCACTAAAACCGTAGCATTCGTCGAAGCGGCTTTAGCGATTTCTCTGAATACATTCAGCATCAACTCTGATTCGCCGATTATGCCGCATGTCTTTTCCAACTCGCGTATTTCCGCCACATTGCCGGCGCGGCGGGTGGTCAGCTTATTTAAAGCATTTCGAACCGCACTCATCAACTCGCTTTCCGTGAACGGCTTCGTCAGATATTCTTCTGCGCCCTTTTTAACGGCTTGAACCGCACTCTCTATCGTCGGGTATCCGGTTATCATTATGACTTCGGTGTTCGAATAATTCTCGCGTATGTGCCGGATTAAATCGATCCCGCTTATGCCCGGCATTTTATTGTCGGTTATAACCAGATCGACGAATGCGTTTTCCAGAATATCGATGGCTTCGCTTGCATCGCGCGCGCTGAAAACTTTAAAACCATTTGCTATGAGGTTGCGGGATAACACCTCGAGAGTATCGATGGCGTCATCGACCACCAGAATCGTTTCATTGCCGCAGTTTCCCATTTCTAATTCACACTCCAGTTTCGCGGTTGCTTGACCGGCAGGTAAACTTTGAAAATCGAACCCTTATCGATTTTGGTTTGCACTTCTATTTTTCCGTTGTGCGAAGTAATAATGCCGTGTGTGACCGATAATCCCAAGCCGGTGCCTTCGTTAAATTTCTTGGTTGAAAAGAAAGGAATAAAAATCTGTTTGCGAATCTCCTCAGTCATTCCGACTCCGGTATCCTCGACAGTAAACACAACATAATTATCCTCGCGATAGGTGGCGATGGTCAGCATACCCCCTTTCGGCATAGCTTGTTTAGCGTTCACAACCAGGTTGACGATCACCTGGCTGATCTGGCTCGAATCGGCTACGATTAATGGCAATCCCGATGTGAAATTGGTTGTAAGTCGAACATTATCGTGCATAAATCTGGTTTTAAAAAAAGTCAGCACTTCTTCGATGACGAAATTAATCTTGACCTTCGTCATTTTAACCGGCACCTGCTTGGCGAAGAAGAGAAGCTTTTTGACTATCTCCCGCGCATGAAGCGAAGCCGAAATAATCTTATCGAGGTCGCTTGAGGTCTGCTCGGGCAATTCGTCCATTTTCTTTGACAGTTGCGCGAACCCCAGTATCGATCCCAGCGGTTCGTTCAATTCATGCGCAACACCCGCGGCAAGCTGTCCGATAGTCGCCAGCCGGTCGGCGTGGCGCAACTGGTCCTGCAGCCTCTTGCGCTCCTTTTCAGTCTCATCGCGTTCGACCATCTCACCGATTTGGTGCGCAACTTCTTCTATAAGATTAACCTCTTCTTTGAGAAAAGGTTCCTCTTTAAATTCCGGTTTTTCAATTGAATAAGTTACTTCGACAAAACCTCTATTCTCACCTTTCACAAAGATACATGACCCTTGCGATACAAAACCGTCCCTGAATCCGGCGGTTTTGTAAACCTGTTCGTCGATAACGATTCGCGCCGAAGCGATATCGGGATACTGCCACGACGGAGGCAGCATATTCACCAGCCGGTTTAATTTTTGATCTAAGGGCAAATTCGCCATCTTATTTATCTGAGCTATGCCGTACAGGCAGGTCAATTCCTTGACTCTTTCCCGCAAAGCCGCCTGGGCGTTGCGATCTGACAAAGCCAAGCCTATCGTTTGGACGACGCTCTCGAAAAAATGAATGTCGTTTACCGTGAAAAAACCGGAAGTGAATTTCTTAAGAATAAAAATGCCGTTGTTATTGACTTCGATCCGGATCGGCATTATAGCGAGGGATTTATAAATATCGATTTCCGTTTCGCCGGCTTTTTCGTCGAACAGTTTTTTACTAAGCTCTGCTGGAATTTCCTCAATATTGTTCGTCCAGAAACTTCCCTTTTTGGTAAAACAGTTCAGCGTTGTATCGTAATCATCCGCATAGACAAACTGGCACAGCTTTTCAAAAGGCGTATTATGCAGACCGGGGAATTGCGCAAAGTCGAACTCGGAAGACAGAAAACCGCTGTAAACCGTCTTAGGTTCGGGATATTTGGCATATTGCCAGTAGAACCTGAAATCCTTGTCATGGTAGTACATCTCCAGCGCGTCGCATTGTATGTAGTCGATCAGAATGCGCGACATCTCCTGCAGGAATACATAGCGCGAACCGCCGATATTGGCGTTCCGAAGTATGCGCCGCGTCAGTTGCAGAATCTTTTCAGTATGCATAGCCCATTAAATCCTGTTTAAACGAAAAATCCTCTCCTATTTCGGAATGGAATCATTCATGAATAAATAAGTCAATCCCGTGTAAAAATACAAATATCACAAATATTATGCCATATTATTTAAAATTCTTCGTAAAAACAGTGTAGAAAAGAGCTGCAGCCCGGCTGGCTCGAGGCGGATTCTTGCTCCGCTAACAGAAAGGAGGGGAATTTTGCACCACTGCAAAACAGCAGGACCGAGACGTCCGCCCCACTGAAAGGAGTAATTTTCGCGTATTTGCAGACGAACGCCGATGTGAGCTCGTAAACGAGGGATTGATCTGGGCGTCAGGCGTCCTCACCCGACGTCATATTACTAAGTGCAGTAAAAAGTGTCATTGCGAGTCTGCCTTTAGCAGACGAAGCAATCTCCTAACGTCTTGATATTGCATAGTATTCCTCATCAAGCGGATTCCGTGAGATGGCGACTATTTTATGCACATAGTAGTATTACTACGTGCATGAAAAAGTGTCATTGCGAGTCTGCCTTTAGCAGACTAAGCAATCTCCTGACGTCTTTATAATGCAGGACATTGCTTTAAGATCCGCATTCC
>CAZWOY010000007.1:4484-26887 GCA_964635255.1 uncultured bacterium | reverse complement strand
GTTAGTAATGTAGGAAATGCTGGCAGGCAGGGACGCCCGCCCTACTGAAATCATTTTATAACCTGAGTAATAAAAGAATCAATTTATTTTAAAGACTCATTTGTGACCTGCAGCATACATTGAAATTGAACTTTTAATGTTTTTAAATACTTAAGTTGCGGTTGTTTTTTTTTGAGCAAAAGATTTAGGAAGGAATTCAAGTTGCCCGATAAAAAAATAGAAATAATAAAAAAACATCTCGAATCGCTGACGGATAAACCGGAAAGTGATGCACTGTTAAAAGAGAAGGCGGTTTTACTAAACGATTTGGCTGCACAGTTGAATCGTTCCGATCCTCAACAGGCGGAGAAATATGCTTGTGAAAGCCTCTCTTTGTCGCAAGACGCCGGTCTGTTCAAGGAAAGCGCAGACAGCTACTCAATAATCGGCACCTCCTATTGGGTGCGTGGAGATTATCAGCGCGCGCAAACCAACTATGAAAAATCCTTAGAGATTTGTCAAAAAACGGGCGATAAAAAAGGCGCTTCCGCCTATCTGATGAATATTGGACTTATACATAAGGATAAAGGCAACTTAGAGTTAGCATTAGATCACTATTTTAAAGCTCTGAAGATTAAAGAGGAATTCCATGATAAGCACGGATCCGCCAAGTGTTTTAATAACATCGGCATTATCTACGATGAAATAGGAAACCATAAGCTTGCGCGAAGCTATTACACCAAGGCGTTTGAGGTGTTCAAGGAACTTGGCGACAAGCAAGGATTGGCTTTTTGCTGCAATAACATCGGCATAACCTATGAAGCGCAGGATGATTATGACCGGGCGTTAGTCTATTATCTTAAGTCGTTGAAACTGAAACAGGAGTTGGAAGACAACAAAGGAATTGCAAGTTCGTTATTGAATATTGGCACGCTTTATGAGAAATATAAGGATTTTAGACGATTGCTTGAATATTCCAAAAAAGCCCTGGCAATTTTTGAACAAATCAACGATAAACGAGGGATTGCGGATTCGGTCAGGAACATCGGAAGAGCGCATTGTATGTTAGAAGAGTATGACTCAGCCAGGACATTTTTAGAGAAGGGATTGAAGTTAGCTAAGGAGCTGGAGGCGAAAGATCTTGAAATAGAAAGTTATAAGGCTTTGTCCGATCTCTATGAAGCTAATAATAATTGCGCTGAAGCTTTAGAATACTTCAAATCCTACAGCAATCTCAAAGAAGAGATGTTCAGCCTGGAAAATGCGTCTAAATTTGCGCAGTTACAGATTCAATTCGAAACTGAAAAGAAGGAAAAGGAAGCTGAAATATACCGGTTGAAAAATGTTGAACTGCAAAAGGAAATAGACAGTCGCAAACAGGCCGAGAAAGAGCTCAGAGAAAGCAGCAGTAAAAACGAAGCGTTGCTTGCAGCTCTGCCGGATCTGATGTTCGTCATTACGGTCGATGGAGTAGTCGAAGATTTTAAAGTCGATAATGAACAGGATCTGGCAATATCATCCGGCGCTCTTAGAGGAAAGAATATCTCTGAAGCCGGATTCAGCGATGAGCAGTTAGAGTTCATTTTTAAACAGATTGAGGAAACCGTAAAAACAAAGAAGATGCATAGCTTCGAGTATGAACTTGAGATTAATTCAGAGTTAAACTATTATGACGCGCGGATTGTGCCCTTCGGACAAAGGAGCATTTTAGCTACAGTCAGGAATATCACAAATCGCAGGAGGGCTGAGCAGGAGCTTAGAAAACTGCAAAATCTCGAGAGCATCGGTCTTTTAGCCGGAGGCATTGCGCATGATTTTAATAATATTTTAACCTCGTTGTTCGGTAATATGTCATTGGCGCGGGAAAAACTCCCTGGATTGCATCCTGCGCAAAAATCACTGGATAATGCGGAAAATTCGTTAAGCCGGGCGACAAGTCTCACAAGACAATTGCTGACATTTGCCCAAGGCGGAGATCCGGTCCGAGAGGACGTCAGTTTGAAGGATCTGGTAAAAGAAATCACTGAGTTTGATCTGACGGGCAGTAAAATCAGACCTGTGTTCAGTTTTTCCGATGATCTGTACAAAGCCAATGTGGATGTAGGTCAGATTCAACAGGTTGTTTCCAATTTGGTAATAAATGCATCTCAAGCGACCCCCAACGGCGGGCGTTTGTACATATCTTTGGAAAATGCAGATTCATCGGAGAATACAGAACCGGACCTAAAAACGGGAAGCTATGTCAGGCTTGTTGTTCAGGATGAAGGGACCGGCATCGACCGAAAATACTTAGATCGCATATTCGATCCTTATTTTACGACCAAACAAAAAGGAAGCGGATTAGGATTGGCGACGGTCTATTCGATAATTAAAAAGCATGGCGGAAAAATAAACGTAGATTCGGAACTTGGCAAAGGCGCTAAATTCACGATATATTTACCCGCTTCAAAATCATTAGAAACTCAAGATATTAGTAAACCTGATTTTGCTAAATCGAAAATATCAAAGAAAGCCAAGATACTGGTGATGGACGATGAGGGACAAATTCTTGAGACTGTCAAAGAGATGCTGAAACTTGCCGGTTTTTCTGTGGAAACCGCGCGCGATGGCGGGTCTGCAATAGAGTTATACATAAACGCCGGAAAAGCGGGCGAACCATTCGATCTGGCGATTATCGATTTGACCGTTCCGGGCGGGATGGGAGGCAAGGATGCAATCAAGGAGCTTGCCGCAATCGATCCGAATGTAAAAGCCATAGTTTTCAGCGGTTATTCCACCGATCCGATTATTATGAATTATGAGGAATATGGCTTTAAAGGCAGACTTGCTAAACCGTTTAAAATGCAGGAATTGTTAAATGAGGTTGTGCGGGTTTTGGATATTGACTGAGTGAGTTGATTAGTCTTTCAATCCATAAAGCCGGCGGACGATCCGGTCGATTTCTCGCTCGCATTCTGTGATTTGGGTTTCGATATCGGTTTTCTTTTTTAGACCGAGTGTGGTTGTGAGTTTCTGTTTTAAATCCAAGATTTCTTTGACTAAATTAATAGTATATTCCAATTCTTTGTCTGATGAAGCGGGAATTGGGAAATTAATTATGTGACTTTTCTGAGATATTAATCGGCCCTTTTTTTCAGGATCGCCGAGAACTCCCGTATTACTCTTCATATAAGTGAAAAAAAGATTAGAATTTAAAAGTGCAAGGACGTATAAGAGCTTTTCTTGATTTTCATTTGTTATCATGTAATGATTGCTACTAAAGAAATAGCCTTTGTCATCGAATGCAAAATGAGGAGCTATTTGGAATTGTCCATATATAATTTTTCTTTTTTCAAACTCTTCATAATAATCGCAAGCTCTCAGTTCCCACCAGTGATTACCTTGGTCACTGCGTTTTTTGAGTTGGGATTCAAGTTTTTTAAGATGTTTAAAAATAACAGGATAATTTTCAATATCAACTCCAATTTTTGTTAGGATTATATATTTTTCTCTAAAATTGATCTCGTATTTTCTAACATCATCCCCCATTACGAATGGCTTAATAATTTTTTTAGAAGCAGGATCAGCTTTAATGAGAGTTTCTCGAGTGAGTTTATCAATTATGAATGCTTTATTAAAACCAGTGACTATTCCGCGATACGTTTTCCCATTTATAAATGTTCCGAGCGAAGTTCCCGATTCATTCATTTTATCCAGCAATCGCTGTTTATCTGGAGCAACCAAAGAAAATCCATTCGTTGCGAGAGAACTATCGTCAATAGGAAAACCGGACGTTTCTACATCAGCGTCTAATTTATCTTCGTTGATTCTCTTAATCGGCGCATAGATTGTGTTTTTTATTTTTGCATTCTTGCTGATAGTTATAATAAGAGGGAACGTCGAGGAACTTTCAAAAACCGGCAACTCTCCGAAATCCACAAGCTTCTCAATTTGGTACTGTGAAACTAACCTACGCAATTTTTTACCATAATCAGCTCTCATCCATTTATTAGAAACAATCATCCCAAATCTACCTTCAGGACGAAGCAATTTCAATCCCTTTTCTATAAAGAAAGTATATAAATCTGCTGAACCGGAAAAAACTTGGTATTTCTTTTCAAGTATTATTTTCAATGAACCGATGTTTCGTGAGCGTACATACGGCGGATTGCCTATAACCGCATCGAACCCCTCGACGCCATTTTGAAATACATCCGGGAATTCAAGCTGCCAATGGAAGAAATGATACTTTTTCGTTAAGTCCTCTGCAGTTTTCTTTTTTGATCTAAGGACTTTTGCTATTTTATCTTTTTTTAAAGTTCGCACTGCCAAAATCTTATAATCTTCTTCGTTAATTTCCAAACCCATTTCATAAGCGGAACGTAAATCAGCCACATCACGATAGGGTGTAAGTCTTGAATATACTTCTTCTTTCCATTTCATTTTCTTTTCGATAACGTCTTCAAATTTTTCACTTACCGTTTCTTTTAACGCATTAAGTGAAAAGATCGCATCAGAAAGGGCTTCTTCTATATTTCTAATTTCATACAAACCGAGTGAATCTGAATTATCTGATTTTAAACGATTTAACTCTGAGATTGATGAACCGATCAATGAGTTTCCGCAGCGCAGGTGATGATCCAAATAGCTTAGCGGCTTTGTCGAAGATATGCAGGTCAGCCAGAGAGATAGTTTCGCCAGTTCGACCGCCATATCGTTCAGATCGACGCCGTAGATGCAGGATTCTACGACATGGCGTTTCCAGTAATTGATCTCGGCTTGATCCTGGGATTCGTCCAACGGTTTATTCTCAACCGCCAATTTTGTGGTTGGGTGATAAGCTATTTCTTCGGCAAGGTATTCGGCGGCTCTTACCAGGAAGTGGCCGCTGCCCATAGCCGGATCCAATATCCTCAGATTCAGTGCCCGTAAAGCGAAGGAATTGTTATTGACGCCGGTTTTAATAGCATTTTGCACCGAATCGGATTTATCGATTTCATCGATCAATGGTTTTATGGTTTCTTTGACTATATATTTGACAATATAGTCGGGCGTGTAGTAGGAACCTGAGGAACGGCGATTGGTTTTATCTTCCACCAATGTTAGTCGTCCCTTCGCAGAAGGTTTTAAACTATGCTCAAGCAATCCTTCGTAAATCGTTCCCAATTGCCTGACACTCAAGTCGGAATAATCGATGCGTTCTTGAAAATCGATTTTCAGCGTCTCCCGTGCCGAATCCGGCGGGGGCGCATACATTAAGCTTCGGATAACTTCTCTGAGTGTCCAGTCGCCAAGTTTCCAAAGGTTCAATTCAGGGTATAATTCGGGATCAAAAAGCCCGCCGTTATATCGAGGCACATTCGAATACTCATTTAACCAAATTTCAGAACCGTTTATTAGGCTGAACAAATCTGTAATTTCCGTATAAAGACGATAGAATATATCGTCTGCCGGTTCTATTTTTTCGTATAAAATCCGATTCCTTAATCTGGACAGCGAAAAACGCTCCCTGTATCGCTTGTTCGAGCCTGCGCCGTGTTCTTTTATGGGTAAATAGCCATGTCCTTCGGCATAGAGGATAAATAACAGCCTATAAAGAAATATCAGACATGTTCGATACAGCAGATCCATACTTTCTATTTTATTTTTATTTCTGGGATGATTATAAAAACCGGTTGCGAGTATTTCAAGAACCTTATAAATTCGTCGTTTCAGGTTTTTCTCTAATTTCTCCTGCTTTTCTAATGACTCATTTAATATCCAGTCTAACCTGCAGTCGCCGTTAGCATCCTGAACAAATGCTTCAACCCGAAAAAACACATAGAAATATTTAAATAGGCTTATATCTTTAATTGCCCGCGCGAGATTTAATGAGAAAAAGGAAGTCGTGTGCGCATTTCGATGATAAAGACGCCATTCCTTGCCGTTGGTTAGAATCGCCCATTTGAAATATGGCTTATGCACTGTTTCATCGTAGGCGTCTTGAAGGTAGTCTCGTATCTGTCTGTGAGGAAATCGACCGGGTGTTTCTTTTTTGGATATTTCGCCAAGATTATGACCGTATTTTTTGGCTTCAATGCAAGTAATCGCTTCAGAATAGCGGTTTTTCTGATTTGTAATCCGATATGCTTTTTGTTTCGATTCGTCGCTGCTGAAGACAAGATAGTCAGGGGTTTCCTTTCCCACTGCGGGCGTCATGTTTTCCGGAATAGTATAGTATCCCAAAACCGGCAGGATTTTATCCAGAAATTCTATTCTGAATTGAGTTTCGTTCAGATTCCAAATCCAATTAGCGCTCTTTTTAAAAATTTCCTGGATTTGCTCGAAATTCTTACTGACCTTCAAATCCGATGGCCATAATTCAGACTTGGTTAACCAACGTTTCAAGTAGTGCTTCGAAAAAATACCTTCGGTGCGAAACGGCGGTTCAGCCATTACCGGATCGATTGCCTCTTGATTTGGATTGTTGTTGTTGTTGTTGTGCACTATGAAACCTGACTTGAATTGTTATTACAATAAAAGAATTAACTGTTTAAAAATCAACATCGATTATTGATTTAATCGCAAATGGGCATATTTATGGCGAAAGGATAATTGTAATTGTGCGAAATCCTCTGTCCATAGGATTCCGAAGCTATCTCTCGCCTTCTCGATAGATCTGAAGATTGCTTAGTCCGCTAAAGGCGGACTCGCAATGACAACCATTTTTTTTACACAGCTTAATATCAATTTCAACCTTTATCAATCGACATTTATTGCAATGAAGTCCTAGATACTTTAAATTTTCAAAACATGTAAAATTTGGAATCTTGCTGTCTGCATATCTGAGGCATTTGAGGGGAACGTCATTTGTTATGGTGCGTTAAACTTGTAACTTGGTTCAGAGACAGTTTCAGTAAATAGAACATTTAACAAATTCTTGGTTTTAAAGGAGTTCCATTCCGAACAGTTCGATACCGGTTTTTGGTTCGTAAATAATACAATTTAAGAGGAACGTGCTCAGCGAGCGCATTCTAAGAAAAGCATTACTGTCTCTATTTTTGCTGCTGGTATCGGTCTGTGGCAGCCAAGCGGAAATAGGCTTTCGTTATGTTCCCGCTTGGGAGCGTTTTATCGATCCGCTTCGCAATCCTCAGAAAATAGGGCTCACAAGCGCGATCTGGGACAGCGTGAGAATCGATACGACGCAGCGCGACAGCTCACTAACGGATTCTATCGCCCTAAAGGACGTCTCCGCCGATTCTTCTCTACAAGCCGCTCAGGATAGAGGTACGGCAGATACCCTTCAAGTAAGTAAAGAAGACAAAAAAAGCCAGAGGGCTGGCGCCGCATCTCCGGAAACTGCCGCGTCCGGCGCTTCTACTACAGATCAACAGGCGGGAACGGGAATTTCAGCCAGTTCAACTGCAGGAACCGGAAAAGAAGGCAGTGAAACCCAACCGCCGGCCTTTGAAGCGGAAGAACAGGAAAAAGAAGAACCGCCTCCCTATCGCCCGACGATCGTTACTTTTGCAGACAATCCAGTGGAGTTCACTACCGAACTTGATACCTCGACTAACTACCTCCTTTTTAAAAGCGAACTCAGCGGCGCTGAACTGCCGTTTGAAGGCGCGATCGCGCCGGAATCGTTTATTGAACGCTCGGTAGCCTACAGCGATCGTGAATCGTGGCGAAGAAGCATTTTAAATAAATTCCCGAAGGAAAAGGATGATGGAGGCGGTCTGATTGAAATTTCGATACCGGTGTTCAGAAGTAAGCGGCTGGTGCATATTTTCGGCGGCAGCAACATCGGCTTGCAAGTGACCGGGGATATTACCGTCGATGGGAGCCTTAGAACCGAAAAACGAGACGAACTCGACGCGGATAATCCCAATCCGACCAGCTACCAGTTCAAGGTCGATCAAACTCAGCGGTTTAACATCCGCGGCAAGGTGGGCGAGAAGGTCTCGGTAGAAATCGACCAGGACTCAGAACGGTTGTTCGAGTTTGAAAATAACCTGCGAGTGAAATATACCGGCTATGAAGACGAGATCATCCAGAGTATCGAAGCCGGCAATGTCAACCTGTCGCTGCCCGGCGCGAAATTCGTTTCCGGATCGGGGAGGCATCAGGGCTTATTCGGACTTAAAACCGAATCAAAAGTAGGACCGCTTAATATTATAACAATTGCCAGTCTGGATAAGAGCGAAAAGCAGACGAAGAGTATTAAAGGCGGGGCGGAGAGCAGCGGCGATGTGCGAATCGATCCAAAAAGATTTATCGAAAACAAGTATTTTTTCCTCGATTATGATTATCGGGAAATGTATAAGCGCAGAACGCCCGACCTAAGACATGTTTCTAATGAAAGCAGACAAGTTCAGAATTACAAGGTTTACAAATCGGTTGGCAGGGGGGAGCAGACTCAAAATGCTATCGACGCGTGGGCAATTTATAATCCTTTCAAAGAATTCGATCCTGATGTAATCGATCCTGATCAACAACACCAAACTGCGTTATTTCTTGAGTTGACTCCCGGAACGGATTATGAATTGAATCCTTTCTCAGGCAAACTTTGGATGAAACGAAATATCGATGACAGCGATATTATCGCGGTATCCTACTTAACTGCGGATGGAGTGCAATATGGCATGTCCGATCCGCCGGAAGACGAAAATACTCCTTTTATTCTGAAGTTGATAAAACCTAAAAATCCACAGCCTTCGGATTCCACTTGGCATCTTATGTTCAGGCATGTTTATGACTTGCAATCTACGGGAATAGACCGCGATGGATTTGAAGGCAGAATTACAATACCTGATGCAGAACCGAGAGATAAGGAAACCCATGAATTTCCGGATGGATCGGTGGAAAGCTTCGTTCAAATATTCGGACTCGATCATTTTGATGAATCCGGAGCTCCGAATCCGGATGACCGCATCGACGATGTATTTATCGATTACGCGAAAGGCGAGTTGGAATTTCCGAGTCTAAGGCCTTTTGCCGTGGATACGACCGACGTTTGGTCTATTGTTGTCAGCGGGGAAGAAGACAGACCGCAGAGAAACAAAATTTTTACCGAAGACAAATCGGCGCTGGACAGTCTGCAGGGCTCTGAAATTTATGACGAAACTGAAAGTTATTTGAGAAACTACAGTTCTAAGTTCGATATCATAGTAGAATATGAGAATGTGAGCGCTACTTATGATCTGGGCTTTATGGTGCTTGAAGGTTCGGAGGAGGTAACTCTAAACGGTCAGCGGTTGAATCGGGGAACAGACTATAATATCGACTATATCAGCGGCACTTTAACCATCCTCAAACGAGACGCCCTTTCGCCGGATGCTCGAGTCGAGATTAAATGGGAGTCCGGGCAGCTAATGCAGCTTGATACGAAAACCGTTCTCGGTATTCGAGCGGAATATGAGCTGTGGGATGATTCGTATATCGGTTCGACGATGATGTACCGCAGCGAAAGCACGGCGGATCAACGCATTCGATTGGGAGGCGAACCGATTAAGAATACAATTTGGGATGTTAACGCCTCTTTAAAATTCAAACCGCACTTTTTAACGCGAGCCGTCGATTGGCTGCCCTTAATAGAAACGAATTCGCCCTCCTCGTTCACAATCGAAGGCGAGATAGCGCAAATCTATCCGAATCCGAATAATTTTAATTCGCCTTCTACAGGGGACGATAATGGCGTAGCGTATGTCGATGATTTTGAAGCGATTAAGCGTACTGTTCCGCTGGGAATATCCCGGAAGCTTTGGTCAGCGTCAAGTTTTCCGGACTCGGTTGATTCGCGGGGGACCGGTTCCTGGCGCAGGCAGCGAGGCAGATTAGCCTGGTATAATCCACATCAGCAGGTCAGAATTACCGATATATGGCCTGAAAAAGAGGTGCAGGCGCAGGCTTCCAAAACCAATGTGCTGGAACTTAAGTTTCAACCCTGGTGGAATGATTGGGGCGAAAGAGTGCAATACAACGGCGATCTTATTGATCCGAGCGAAAGTTGGGGCGGGGTAATGCGCTATCTGGGCGCGGGATTTGCCGATCAGTCGCAATCGAAATATATAGAAATCTGGATGCAAAATATCGGCGGGACAGTAGGAACGGTTTATATAGACCTCGGTCTGATTTCGGAGGATGTGATTCCAAATGATTCTCTGAATACTGAGGACAGACCTACCGGCAGTTTGCAGTACGGCAACGAAGTGCTCGATTCGGATGAAGATACGGGTATCGACGGAATAGGAGGGGATGATCCTAACGATGAAATCGATGTTAATAAGAATGGCGTCTTATTGCCTTCATTCGATGATTTTAATTATGATTACCGCAACGATCCCGATAATTATACTCAAATTAACGGTACGGAAGGAAATCGCCATGACGAAGGGGGGCATTATCCGGATACGGAGGATTTGAGCGGCGATATTTATCTTGATCAGGTTAACAGCTATTTCAGATATAAAATCGATCTTAGCAAAGGGAATGATAACAAATATATTGCCGGCGGCCTTGACAATCCTAACGGCTGGCGTCTGTACAGGATTCCGCTTGCTGATACGATAATTGTCGGCGATCCGTCGATGACGTCGATAGAATCAGTCAGAATCTGGCTCACTAACTTCGCCAGCGAGGCGAGAGTTCGAATCGCTCAGATTGAAATCGTCGGCAATGAATGGCAAGAGATTAAAGAAGGTAAGAACGATGACATAGAACCGCTGAGCGTCGCCGTAGTAAATACGCATGACAATCCCGAATATAATCCGCCGCCCGGAGTCAGGGGCGAGCTTGATCCTGTTACCCAGCTGCGGTCGAAGGAGCAATCCCTCGCTCTGAAAATCAAGCGGCTGCATACTGGCGAAGTTGGTAGAGTTCACAAGCATTTGCCGCGCAAAATCGACCTGTTGAATTATCGTTATCTAAAGATGTTCGTCAACGGGGGCAATCTTGTGGATCGTTTGGGGAGGGAGCAGGATCTGGAGTTTTTCTTCAGATTCGGTTCGGATACATCCCGCAATTACTATGAGTATTCACAGAGACTGCTGCCGGGGTGGGACAGGGAGAATGAGATTGTCATCGATCTCGAACGGCTGGCTGCAGTAAAGTTTATCCGGGAACAGGACTCGCTGAAGAATTATGACATTCTGCCCAATGGCGACGTGATGCGAGTCGTGGGCAATCCATCTTTGGGCGAGATCAAGGACTTTCTTGTGGGCATTAAAAACCATGGGCATGAAATAACGGAGGCGGACGAGTCGGAAATTTGGGTCGATGAGCTGCGAGTTTCGGACGTTTATCAGGAGACGGGCTGGGCGGCGCGAGGTTCTATGGATCTTGATATTGCCGATTTTATGTCCGTAAGCGCCGAACTGTCACAGCAGGACGCTAATTTCCATCGCGTCGATCAAAAAAGCTCTTCATCGAGCAATAATGAAGAACTGGAAGGACGGGTTCAGGCGAAAATGAACCTCGATAAATTCTTCAATCCGAACTGGGGGTTGCGAATTCCGGTATCGACGCAATTCAGGCAGGAGGTTTCAGTTCCTAAATATAAGCCGGGGAGCGATATTAAACTTTCAGCTTTAGGCGGAGATCAGATCGACGTTTATTCCATATTTTCAGAGAGCGTTTTTAACAACGACAGATTTTCCGATAGACAGAGTATTGTACAGCCTGTCGATTCGCTTATTTCGATAGATAAGGACTACTCGATAAATGTCAGTCTATCGAAGAATAAGAAATCGGATAGCCCATTCTTGAAATATACGCTTGACAATACGTCCTTATCTTACAATCACAGCGAGGATTATTCCACAGATTATCGAACGCTTTATAAAAAGGGGCGCCAGAACAAGGGCAGCGTCAGTTATGATTTTTCCTTTGAGGAGCCTGTTTCTATTTCGTGGCTCAAATGGGCGAAATCAATTCCGGTCTTAAACAAGGTTTCCGAAAGCCAACTCAGACCGATTCCGCATTCATTTGCTTTAGACGCTTCAGGCACTGAGA
The DNA here is from genome assembly GCA_964635255.1 of uncultured bacterium. Taxonomy (GTDB): domain Bacteria; phylum Electryoneota; class AABM5-125-24; order Hatepunaeales; family Hatepunaeaceae; genus CAZWOY01. The sequence goes on along the minus strand of CAZWOY010000007.1, from coordinate 14,935 downwards.
CTTATGATGTATCGAAGAGCCGGACCGGCAGAGTCACTATCCGTGATCCGATTGTAGTGGACAGAGGTTTTTCTGCTAGCTGGAAGCCATTAGAAATGCTGGACTTGAGCTTAAGACAACAGATCGACGCCGACCGAATCAGCGAAGATTCGCTTCGAACCTATATTGCCGAGCAGCATGTCGATTTGGATTCATCTAAATATTGGATCGATAATCCCGAAGACACCATGCTCGTTTTCGATCAGGAAGCGTGGGATAAGGCGTTTGCTGAGGAAACAGAACGCATCGAAAATGAGATGTTCTGGAATTTCTTTGGCTTGTATCTGGTGGATAATGGTTTGTCGCAGTCCTTTTCCGCTTCGATAAGACCTAATATTGTCGGGTGGCTGCAGACCGATGCGAATTACAGCGCGAGCTACCGCTGGAGCTGGAGTCAGACATACAGTCCCGGAGACAGGAACGTCAGCAGCAACAGCTCATTATCAACTTCGCTGACTTTGGGTCTGCAGCAATTATTGGGCCGGTGGCTGCAGCCGGCTGGCAAAGGCAAGGGTGATCTGCCGGGGGGTAAGAGCGGTGGATTTCAGGATGATCCGTTTGGTGGGGAAGATCCTTTCGGTTATGAAGATCCGTTTGATAAAAATAAAACACAAGACAAGCCTTACGGCGATGATGGATTCGATCCTTATGAGAAAGACATGGAGAAGAAAGGAATTGATAGCCAACCGTTCAATAAACCGCAGAATTTACCCGACGACTCAGACAGTTTTTTAGCTCAGACTGATTCAACGATGAAAGATACAACCAAGTCAGATACAACCGGGAAAGTGGAAAAAGAAAAAAAACCGATCGATCCATTAATGCCGATAAAAGAAATTCTGCGCCGAATCCGAGACTTGAGGTGGCAATATACGATTTCACACGACCGGAGGAACAATTCTGTGGAACGCGGTCAGGCTTCATGGGCATACCGATTGGGGTTGTCGCCTGATCCCGGATTAGGCAAAGCTCCCGGAGACTGGTACACTTCAGACAGTTACTCAAGGCGCGATGAGCATACTTTTTCATCCGGTTTGGAAATTGTTCGATCGCTGCGGCTCTCATCCATCAGTTATGATATCAGCCAATCCAAGACGGTTACCATCGACGTTTCCGAAAGCGGAGCAAACTCGCACACGGCATTTCATTATTTCGCAGATGACGTCAAAGTTCAGGAATTGCCGCTGGTGAATTGGTCAGCGAGTTGGTCGGGTTTGAGCGATCTTGAGTTTGTAAAGAAATTCGCCAATTCGATAACTTTAGAGAATAGTTTCCGCGGCAGCAAATCGGAAAACTGGAGGGCTGAAAAGGACACCTCCGGCGTCTTAAGGCGCAGAACAACGCGCGTGGAGTATGACAATTCCTTTTCGCCGCTGCTGGGTATCACAGTCAACTGGCTGCACGGCATCAGCAGTAATGCGCGGTATAATTTCACGCAGCGGGTTACGGACGATAGAACAAGCAGAGGCACGATCACCCGCAATACTAACCGGTCTGTAAACGTGTCGGGAAGTTATACGGCGCGGCAGGGATTTAAGATACCGCTGCCGTTCTGGCCCTTTAATAATGCGCGATTGAAGAACAGCACATCATTTTCAATGAATTTTACGTATTCGAAGGAAAAATCCGAGACTTCGGCAGAGGGGAATCCCTTCGATATTAATAACGACGGCAAAAGCTGGTTGATCAGTCCGTCGGTGGAATATTCCTTCTCTTCAACCGTTCGCGGCGGATTCAGCTATGAGTATGGCGTCAGGGAATCAAACCGCGCGCCGAATGTGAAGTCGCAGGATTTCAGTTTCAGAGTCAACATTTCGATTCGAGGATAATCTGGAAGGGCAGGTTGCTTGATAATGTTGCATTGTGCAATCTTAGTTAGGAATATTCAATTCTTTAACTTATATTATTCGTTTATTCTTTTTGAGATTTAAAAACCATAAGTAAAAAGGATGCCGGAGAAGTTTCAAATAGGAATTTTAGGCGTAGGTCGCTGCCTGCCTGAAATGACGGTTACAAACAAGCACCACGAAAAAATCGTAAATACGTCGGATGAATGGATTCTGCAGAGGACGGGGATACGCGAGAGACGGATTATCAGCGGCGATGAAACTCTGCTCGGCATAACGGTCGAGTCGGCTAAAGAGGCTCTGAAAAGCGCCGGGATAAGCAAAGATAAAATCGGCTACATTCGCATTGGCGTGAACACTCATAATCGTTTCCCGAGTCTGGCGACGATGGTTCAGCGCGAACTGAAAATAAAAAACGCGAGCGCTTCCGATATTTCCGCCGGCTGCTCCGCGTTTATTTTTAGCGTTGAGGAAACCTTTAACAATTTGTACGCGGATTGGATGCTGCGAGGCGAGGAAAACTACGGATTGGTTATCGGCGCCGATGCGCTCTCGTTAATCACCGACTGGACGGATCGTTCGACATGCGTCCTCTTCGGGGATGGAGCGGGAGCGGTCGTATTGGGCCCATCGCAATCCAATCTGGTTCTGGCGACGCACACGCGCTCTCAGGGAGAATATACGAATTTATTATATCTGGATGAATACCTCAGAAAGAGACTGACATTTGACGAAAATGAACAGCCTATCGTCGAAGAATCGCAGGAAACCAATTATCCGTTTCTGAGAATGGAGGGCCGGAAAGTTTTTCCGGTTGCGGTGCGCACGATGATGGCTGACATCAGGACGGTTATAGAGAAGTACAACAAAATGAACGGCTCCAAACTGACCGTAAACGACATCGACTACGTCATACCTCACCAGGCGAATCTGCGCATAGTCGCAGCCGTTCAGGAGGGCTTAAAGCTAAAACAAGACCAAGTCTATCGCGAAGGCGTCATAAACTACGGCAACTCATCCGCCGCCACGATCCCGATCGGCTACGTAGATGAGTGGAACAAGCGCCCCGGTGCAATCGAAATCGACGTCGCGTTCGGAGCGGGGTTTGCTTCGGGGGCGATTTTGCGGAAAGTTGGAGGGTGAAATTTAATAAATTATTGTTAAATTGTTAGATTGTCATTGACGGAAACCCGGAAGCGTCCATATTCCAGAACGCTTCTTCGTTGATGCAAAATACAAAACAAAATCGTAAGTTCTTATATATTAATGTAATGAAGTTTTAATAATAAGCGGTTTAAAAAAAAGAAGCAAAAAAAACATCCGTCTTTTGGAAAATCTATTGACTTAGAAGTGAATCCGCCTTATATTGAATACTAAATGTGATTGTTACAATTTATTCGTCAGTTTTAACCCCGATTTCGATATATCGGATTAAGATCGTTCAGGGTAAAATATTAATAAGGCGACAAGGAACGATCTAAGGCGCTTGGGCAATTTTATCGCATTCGGGAATTAACCGCAGCCTGCAATAAAACAGATTTAATCCGCTTTAGTGCAGACGTTGTGATTTTTGTAAAAGTTTAGTTTGTTTGATATACAAGGATTTTTTAGTTCGCGCGTCAAAGAGACATGTTTAACTTGAACTGCACATCCGTATGCGAGAGAATCGTTTTTCTTTCGTCTAAATTTTCAAACCGGAGTTTTCCGAGCCCCGACTCGCTCTATCTGTGCGAGGCTGGGGCTTTTTTATTTTTGCCCGTTTTAACGAATCTATTCGCCGCGCGAGGCGATTTAGATAAAAAAAAGGCGCGCTGGATCCGTCTGATAAACATCCCGGCGCGCCTGCGACATAGGAGCAAAATACTGACCGAGGCAGCGTTTTGCCCTATTAATATAAGATACGTTTATTACCTCGGGAAAACAAGTTTTAAATGAGTTTAAAATAAGAAATTTATTCCTGATCGTGATCGTTTTTATTCTTTGTGCAAATGTGACGTTTGCCGATCCTATTGTTTTGGATGAGAACACAGATTGGGCTGAGCTCGAAGATCCTCAAAACCAAGGGACTGTTCTTCTTGATAATCACGATCAAACCCCTGCCAATTGTGATTATATAATTGCTGACGATCTTATTTTTGGCACTCAAGAGATCAATTACAATTTCACCATCGAAGCAGGAGTTCGAATATGGTTCAATTTGGAAGTAGCTGATTATGGTAATAATCAAGATACTTGCCAAGTTACCGATGTATATACAATAGAAATTCAAAACTCGAAAATACTTATATGCGGTGATAATAACGACCTGGATAATCCTGTTATTTTTGAACCAAATCCTACTTATTCAACTGCCGGTGATGACTTTTTACACGGAGGTTATCCTATTTGCTGCCCTCCTGATGCAGGAGAAGAAGATCAAGACGTTTACGCTGGAGGTCTTCTTTTAAATACTTCTGATAACTGTACTTTTGAAAATACCCGTTTTCACCACTTAATTGGCAATCGATGTGACCGATCAGTGGATTGGGATAATATGGATATAAAATGGAGAGCAACAGAGGGTTTAATTGGGATAGGGAGCAGGTCTTGGTTTGCTATTCTCATCAATGACGATAGCGATGTTATCATTGATAACTGCGAAATTTACAACTGCTGGGTAAATGGAGTGTGTATTAATGATGAGCATGGTGATGTTGATTTTTTAAACAGTCTATTTCATAGTACATCGTGTTTTCCATGCTATTTCGATGATCTTGATGAAGAACTGGAATATAAAGATTTAGATAATTTCTTGGGAGTTGGTATCCGATTGACATGTCACTCTGGAAATAATACAATTAATTTTACAGATTCATTTATCGGTTTTATGCCTTTTGGAGAGCCGGTAGGTAACAGGAGGTTTGGTATTGTTGACGAGAGTGACAATAATAATATAATTTTAAGTAATACAGAGATAATTGGACATCGGATTCGCGTGAATCCACTTGGTCCATTAACAATACTACCGGCAGGGATATATGAAACAGGAGATAACTGTAATATATCCATGGATAATTGTTGCATTGCCTTCAATTGGAAAGGCATCATTTTTGATAATTGGGACAACAGCCAATTAATTGTTGAAAATGAAAATCTCATTAATGAGAACCTGTCCACTGGCATAGTGCTGTTAAACTGTAATAATGATGAAATTTATATTGGTGAAAATCATGGAAATTGCCAAATAAATGAAAATGGACAGGATGGCATTAATTCTACATCATCTGAGAATATTTCTTTAAATCTCTTTAACTGCAGCACTGTTAATTTGAATGAACAGATTGGGATTGATGTTTGGGGAGATAGTGATAATCCTCATGCGGTAGATAATTTTAACACTACATTACGAGACTCTGAAATTTCTTTAAACGGAGCTCACGGCATACACTATCGAAAGCAAGATTTCTCGGAAATCTTGCTTGTGAATTCCAGAGTGAATAACAATGGTGATGCTAATAATAATTATGGCATCTGGGGATATGATTCCTACAATGTAGATGTTCATGTGCGATCCCAATCACAAGTTAACAACAATGGTGGAACTGGGATTTATTTCCAAGCAACTTATGTTGATCCCGATGATATACCGCTCGATCTTGGATGTGGAGAAGATGGAGCATATCATATCCCTCCTGAACTTTTAGATGGGGGAACATGGTGTGCCGATTGTTTCGTTCAAATTTGGAACGATTCTGAAGTGAACAGTAATCAGGGAAATAGCATACATAATGGTGGCATCGTAATGATGGGGTTGGGTCATTCTTGTATTGTAGAATGTTATAGTTCGGTTTCATCAAACGAAGGGAATGGTGTCCTGATGTACACTTACGATTTCAGTGATTTTACTGCAAGTATTGAATGCGATGTTTCGAATAATGGTAAGCATGGTATCTGGATTTATCGACCTCGTTCGCTGAATGTACTGCGAACAGATGTAAGTAACAATCGAGGTATAAATGTAGATGGCGGCGGTGACGGAATCAGAGCAGAGCTATACACATGGGGACGACCAGAAATAGAGGCACCTGATGATCCACGCAATCCTGAAGAAGAGGAATTGATGGTATTTAATGTGGATGTACATAATAACGATGAACTTGACGAAGACATCTCTGAAAACACCGGCGACGGGATTTATTTGCAGGGAATTCCTGGCTATACCTTAGAAGGAGGAGGATTTGATATAAATGTGAGTGAAACTAGCATACATGACAATGTTCACGATGGCATAAGAATGTGTCATATATCTAGTTACCGTGAGTTTTTTGATATTCCAATTGAGTGTCATTTCACCGACTGCCATATTTATGGCAATAATGACGGGATTGAGTACGGTCCATCGATTAGTTATTTTGTAATTGAAGCAGATCAATTACAGATAACTAATAATCAAAATGGCATCCGTGCAACTGACGAAGTGACGCATACCAAGGTTTCGATAGCCAATTCTACAATCGATCTGAATGCAGTAAACGGAATTTTAGTAGAAGAAACCGATGATGTAGAAAACAATTACGGAACACCGAGGGATAATTTCGAACTTAGTTTAACAAACGTCGAAATCAGTAATGGCAACATAGGCATTCAGTTAGACGCGACAACAGCTGACTCAGAAATAGGACCTCTGTTTCTAAAAATGCATAATTGCTATGTTCACAACAACCAAATCGGATTAAACTGTGAGGATCGAGAGTGGGTTCATCTATGGATTGCTCCGGTAGATCCTACTGTCACACCGGGGAATGAAGTTTCTGAGTTTGATGAGAACATTTTCGGTATAAATATCAGTTACCCGGATGGAGGCATCGGTGGGAATGACAACCATGCGCCTAAATTACTCATTGATAGAGTAAAATTCAATGAGTTAACTGATCAGGCTTTAGTTTCTTTTGAACTGATAAGATTAACCGGAGATATAGATGGATTTGACAATGAGAATTTCGGTACAATTCGAAAATGTCGATTTGCATCCAGTGATCATGGGATAATATTGTGTTCAAATGGCAATGCGAGTACTCCAGATGTTCTGGTTCGGAACAATTTCTTTATCGACCTTTTCAAAGAATCAATTTGGGTGAATTTCGAACAGCCTTCTCAAGAAACGATTTTATGTTTTAATACTATCGTAAATGATGCGAATCCTGTGCCAATGATGAATGGAATTGTAATGGAACAAACTCAAGGAAATAGTGCAGCTTTGGGAGACTACCAGATCTACAATACTATACTTGAAAACTTGGATGTTGCCGCTATCGAGCAAAGACATCCGAACGTTGAACCAGAATATGGAGGTTTATGTATTCCAAACCCAACGCCATTTGGACCTGGTTGGTGGGAAGGCGATAACGTTATCATCGATCCATCAGGTCGCATAAATATGCAGTCAGAAAAATTAGCATTTAACTCGGACTGTATAAATATGGGTGTAGTTCTAAATGGTGAGATGGATAAAACTTACATAGAATCGATCGATGAAGTTTATGTCTCTTTCCCTGATATTGGCTGTACAGGAGGGGAAGTCTGGCCCGGTATCCTTGATCATAACCACTATAGCGTTTTCGATAATGTCGTTTTTGAGAACAATTTCGATCTGTTTTTGGATGAATATGAAGTTATTGGGGGCATACAAGTCAATCCGAACGTAACTCTTCAATTGGAAGTTGTTCCGGGTGACAATGAACAACGTAATACAGTATTCTTCATGCACGAAAATTCTTCCATTGAAATCCATGGTGCGGTTGATGTTCAGGGATTGATCGACGACGCGGATCTTCCTGAGGACGATCGGCGTGGCATACGTTTCGATAAATTTCCTGACGAAGGCAAGTGGAGCGGAATAATCTTCAACGATCCCAATATGGGGAGCGAAATCGTTGGCTGTGAAATTTGCAATGCCAATAATTGCGTTAAGGCATTTGAAACGGAAAATGGGATTCAGATAATTGAACTTGACCAGTGTCTACTCGAAGGCGGTGAGTATGCAAATCTGTATGTCAGTGATGATATAAGATTGGACTGTGATGATAATATATTTCGCAACAGTGCTTCGCACGGCATTGAACTCTGGCTGAACGGGCAGCTTTCCAATTTTGATCACTATCTCATAGAAAACAACGGTTCAGCTTCTGACAACTCGGGTGTAATGATGTACGCTGCCGGTCCGACGTTCACGCGCAACCGGGTGCGGTACAATTATAATTATGGTTTCTATTGTTTTGCCTGGTCGCCTACAGATATCGGAGATGATGATCCAGAAAATGGTGCGCAATCTGCAAATGATATCTACAATAATGGTCAAACGCTTGAACAACCAGGTCAGTACGGATTGGATGGTTCGGAGTTCTATATCTGGAATAATGCCGATGCCGAAATTTGGCAGAATAATATCTGGGATGTAGTCAAAGATGTTGGCACGCGGTTAGGGAAATTTGTGTACATTTATGCTATGGGTCATTTTGACTGTGATAACACTTATTGGGGCGACGGATGGCATAATGCGGATGAATTCGATCATGAGGATGAGGATCAGATCGCGGATTATTTTAACGGTGTAGATGAAGAGGACATTGAGGACAAATCGGACACCTATCACGACGCCTATGAACCGGGCGATGAAGACGGTCCCGAATGGGGTGATAATGTGGAGAATTACTTCCTGGCGAAGGGGTACCAAGCCAGCGGCGATTATGATAACGCCATCCGCATTTACATCGATTATGTGGCATCCGATCCTGATGGCAGGTATGCGATAAATTCAATTAATCGCTTGTTAGACTGTTATCGTTCCAGAGATCGCAGCCTGTCTGAACTTAAGGATTTATACCTGACCTGGATCGATCGATTTGGCAGCCGGAGAACCAATTTTGCCTGGGCTTGCCGTCGTTTTGCCGCAATGTGTTCTTATTATGAGAATGATTTTGATACGGCTCTTAGTGAACTGACGGGCATGCTCGATGAAGCGCCTCTGGTATCTGATAGTCTCTTTATCGAATTGGATATTGCTTTGATTGAAGACGTTCAGAACCGGGATGCGGTTGACAATGCTTACAATACGCAAGTTAGAATAGAAAAGGTTGAAAACGAGCTATACAAGTTAGCCCGTGCCGGAAATCCCGAGCAAAAGGCTGCGGAAATACCCACAGATTTCCAAATTGTCTCGGCTTATCCGAATCCGTTCAATTCAACCGTCACCATCCACTACCTGATTCCTGAATCCAATCGGCTGTCGATTGAGATATACGACGTCAACGGCAGGGAAGCGGAAAACCTGTTCCACGATGTACAGCTCCCCGGCAGCCATAAAGTGATCTGGCATGCAATGGATTATCCGGCGGGCATTTATTTCTGCCGGATGGACTTCACGGGTGAATCTCACATCATGAAATTGCATCTTGTGAAATAAGCTCCGGTTTCTTATTATAAGGGTGGGGAGAATCCCCACCCTTTTTAATCAAGGTATGAGATGAATTCAATGCAAAACTTAATATTTTTATTATTTTTCGCAGTTTCTTGTTTCAGCCAGCCCGACTCGCTTTGGGTCAGGAACTACGGCGGGTTCGGGCACCAATACTTAAACATGGCAATTTCAACTAAAGATAACTGCTTCGCTATGGGGGGGCGGGAAATTGGCAATGATATGCGCGGTGCATTGATGATAAAAGCTTCGCCTGAAGGTGACAGTCTCTGGGGAGTAAGACTAACTTATGAATGGCCCTGCAACTTCTACGGTTATGGGTTAACTGAAATTTTTGACGGCAGCTTTATTTTATGCGGTAGATACGAATTGCGTACTCAAGATCGTATTATTGCAGGATTTGCGACAAAAATTTCTTCTTGCGGCGATTCTGTCTGGACAAGATATTTTGATTTAGACGATGAGGATATCATTTATTCCTGTATTGGAACATCCGATAATGGTCTTGCCTTAGTAGGCGGAACTGACAGCGAAGGCGAAGGCGGTGATGACGGATGGCTTATAAAAACAAATTCCGAAGGTGAAGTAGAATGGATGAGAACTTATGGTGGTCAAAACCATGATTTTCTTAGTCGAATAATTCAAACTAATGATCAGGGCTTTGCGATGTCGGGTTATAGTCAATCATTTGGCAACCATAGCCGGGATTTTTATCTTGTTAAGACCGATTCACTTGGTAATCAGGAGTGGAGTCGGAATTATGGAACCAACGCTGATGAAGGTTGCACCTCTTTCTGCCAAACCCGTGAAGGAGGTTATTTTTTATGCGGAAGCAGTTATCATTTATATGATCGTGGTGATTATTACGCTGTTCTTGTTGATGGTGAAGGAGAAATAATATGGGAAAGAATTTACAATGATAATGATCTTGGAATTCATGGTTTAAGTCCTGCAGCTATTCAGGTGGAGGATGGCGGATTTCTTTTAGGTGGGCGGAGTGATACTTTTCGCAGATTTAATCAGGATGAGATTTTCGTCATTCGCACAGATTCTCAGGGTGAGATTCTTTGGCTTGGTGTTTATGGTTTGCGTGATGACGAGGATTGCAGGAG
>CAZWOY010000007.1:0-4474 GCA_964635255.1 uncultured bacterium | reverse complement strand
ATGGATATGTATTTGCGGGAACAACACAATCATTAGGCGAAGGCGGAGACTGTAGTGAATTCATGCTCTATAAAACCGGACCTGATCCGGTAACCTGTCCGCGCTTAATCGATCCGGCATTTCCCGCCGAAATTGCCCTGCACTCGCCTTACCCCAATCCGTTCAATTCCGCAACGGTTATCAGTTACCAGTTGACTGTACAAAATTTTGTCAATCTAAGAGTTTTCGATCTGAATGGGCGCGAGGTTGAAACGCTTGTTTCGGGTAAAGTTCTTGCAGGCAGTCATAAAATTGCCTGGAATGGTGAATGGCTTCCGGCAGGGATATATGTCTGCCGGCTTGCGGCGGGAGCGGAGGTTCGGAATGCGAAGATGGTTTTGGTGAAGTAAGCGGAAAGAAAGCGAGAAACCCATGAAAACACATTTAATTCTATTCTTAATCCTGATAATATTTGCATCTCAAGCCGTTGCGCAGGACGAATTTGGCATTGAACTTTTTAAGGAAATAGAAGTAACCGGTGACTATAACGATGTCGCTATTTACAGAGATCATATTATTGGCGCAAATCGTTACGGGCTTTCAATTTTGGATTATAACCGGGAAAACGAACCTAATCCAACAACCGTTATCAATCATTATCCTACGTTGAATGGAGCTTCTCGACTCGCCGTGAGGGATTCACTTTGTTTTGTTGTGGGAAACGAAAGAGAGCCCGGTTTATATATTTATAATATCACGGATTTAAGTGATATTTATCAAATAGGATTTTTCCCAAATAGGAATCACTATCGAAATCGATTACTAAATGTTATGTGTTATCTGAATTATGCTTACATCAGTTCCCAGGATAGCCTTTTGATAATTGATGTAAGCGATCCTTTGCAACCGGTTCAATGTGGTGGAATTGCACCCAGAATTGGCGCAGTTAAATTCATTAATGAGACTTTGTTTGCTGCTGGAAGTCTGCCAGATGAACGTGATCAAGTGTATTTAATATCATTCGATGTATCTGATCCGGAAAATCCGGAATTATTATCCAGTGTTGGTTTCAGTCGTGTTGATCCGGTAAGGGTATTTACGGTTGGTGAAGACTTCGCTTATGTACATGCTACACTCCCGGAATACGAGGATGAAAACCGGTACCGGGACTCTCTGTATGTTGTTGATATAAGTGATCCAGAAGATATGCAAATCGTCTGGGGCGTCAGCCGCCATGTTATTTTAGGTGATGCTTCCATTGTGCGAGGTAATTATATCATCGGCGCCGGCAGTGGCATATACATATTTTCAATTTGGGAACGGGAACGCCCGGTCGAACTCAGCAACCGCGGTTTGCCCTTCGGTGGTAAGGCTGGCTCAAGTGTGGCATTGTCAGGCGATTTGGTATTTTCACCGCGTCAGGAATATGGTTTGAATGTAACAGATATTAGTGATCCACGCAATCCAGTTTCGCTGCCTACCGGTATGAATTGGGGTGAATTTAACTCCCTTGCAAAACAAGACGATTACATCTTTGTAGCCGATCCGACGAAGGGCGTCGAAGAACAATATCGTGAATGCGGCAGGCTGCGCATTTACTCGGTTGCCGATATCTACAATCCGGTTGAAATTGCGGTTTTAGATTCGATTGGTCGATGTGATGAGATAATTATTCTCGATACACTTGCGTTATTAGGGAGTAAGTACCTTAGATATGATGGAAATTGGGTGGATCAGGGTCTTTTTATATTATCAATTTCTAATCCCCAAAATCCGGAACGAATATGCTATATTCAAACAAGTAGTATAGAGAAAATGGTTTTAGGTGGGGGTATGCTGTTTTATCTTTCAAGAAATACTTTTCATGTGATATCTTTAGAAGATATCTATAATCCGCAAGATAATGTTTTATTTACAGAGCATAGTCCTAATGATTATGCCATATCAGGGGATTATTTATACATTGCCGGCAGTCGTGATTTGAATGGCTTATCAATTTGGGACTTTCACGATCTGGGTAATATAGAACAAATAGGCGGTGTAATAATTGATAATTTTTATGATAAATACTTGGGATTGAATGGCAATTATGCCTATTTAAACGGCGAAAGTAGACTGGCGATTGTGTACGTAGAAGATCCTGAAAACCCGGAAGTGGTTTTTCTCAGCGAGGAAGAAGATGAAGATATTTATAATGGTGATAATGGACTTGAGATTATAGGTAATATTCTTTTTCTATGCGGGGAAGATGGAATATTAAAAATGTTCAGCCTTGAAGATCCTGAACGTCCTGAATTAATAGGAAGATGCATCACTCCTGCAGGCAATTCAAATATCACCGCTGATCTCGAAGCCGGATACGCATATATAGGTGGCGGCTACGACCTGAGCATTTATGACATCTCCCGCGCGCTCTGGGACTGGGACGTGAACGTATCATCCGACGCCCATAATTTCGGCAGAGTATCAACGGACGCCAGCTCAGTCTGGGAGTTTACGATAACCAACGCCGCGGATCAGACGGTCGAAATTGAAGACATAACCATCGACAGCTTAGGTTTCGCTGTTGAATTCGACGAGGCGTTTGATCTTGAACCGGATGCAGAAACAACCTTTGCCGTCACCTTCGATCCCGCTGAGGAACGCACGTACGAGGCTTTGCTTTGGGTTCACACCGCCCGCCGGGATGTGCGGATTGAGCTTAAGGGAACCGGCGCGCCGGTGGGGGTCCCCGATGAAGAAAACCTCCTGCCGCAGGAACTTACGCTGAACGCGCCTTACCCGAATCCGTTCAACTCTTCGATCGCTATAACCTACACCCTTCCCACCCCCGCTCACGTAACCTTAACCGTCTTCGACCAATCGGGCCGGGAAATTACAACCCTGATCGACGCCCCCGCCCAGCCCGGGATGCATCGCTGCATTTGGCAAGACGCGCAGATTCCCGGCGGGGTGTATTTCCTCGAGCTAAACGCCGGGGGACGGAAGGAGGCGCGGAAGGTTGTTTATTTGCGGTAAGTTGGTTGCGGCGGGTTAAAAAGACCATTTTCCTCGAACCAGGTAGATATTGCCATAGTCGCCGTACTCCGCGCCGTTCTCACCGAAAAACAGCAAGGGCGTAACCGTTAAATCGAGGTTCGCTGCCGCCGAATAGGTCAGGATGGGTCCGAGGTAGTAAGACTTGTCGCAAGGGTTGACTATACCGGATATTGTGCCCCGCAGCAGGGGAGTTAAATCCTTCGCCGTCTCGCCGAATATCGACAGCCTCGCCGGCGACAGCCAGCCGTAATTCCAGGCTTTTAATAACTGCGCTCCGCCCGCCTTGCCTGTCGTTCCTGCGGAATTGTATAAAACTTCGCAATGGAGATAGAGCGTGTTTCTGAAAGTATAGTCGCCGGATAATGCTGCGATTAGAAATGCGTCGTCTTCGATCTCGAATCCAGCTTCCTGAGGCGCGGCTTTTTCATTCTCATCGGGGATGGTTGCGAGCAATTCGCCTCTAAATCCGCCGCCCATAATGTTCCCGGCCCAGGCTCCGCCGATAAAGACGTCCTCGCGCGCCGTTCCGGCTAAGACATGCAGATCGTATTCAGCGATGTTGGTCTGGTATTTTAGAGCGGCTTTGACCTGGTCCCACTCATTCTGCGGCGCATAGCCGATCTCAATTTTGGAAAAGGGAGACGTGTAATATTGAATCCGAACAGCGTCAGTTCCCGGTTTCTCTTCATTATCGAAGTCGAGCGGCGAAGCGGGATTGAATATATCGATCGGATTCCGGACGAGGTTTGTTCCCCAGGCAATGCGCTGTTTGCCGATGGTCGCCTGCAGATCTTTGTAATAAGCGTCTATCCAGAATCGGTCTATTTCAGCGGACAGCAGGATGGCGTCCGCTTCGATGAAATTCCGCCGCCAATCGAGATATTGTTCCTCCATCGAAAACGCGTCGATGGATTGCTGCATCGTCCCGACCGATTCGCCGGCGTAAAGGCGGGATTTGAGCTCGACGCCGGCTGTTAAGCTGCGGTGAGGATACCAGCGGAAATTCAACCGGTTGTGCAGGAGATTGACGAATTCGTATTCGCAATTATCTTTTAAATCCCATACGATGGGGGTTTCGCGGATGTAGCCGCGGATTGAATGTTCCGTCCATTCGGCGTGGGAGAGTAGGGGGAGGGTTAGGATGAAGATGGTTAGGTATGTTAATAGGCTCAACCCCCCTTTAGTTCTCCCCTTCAATAGAAGGGGGGATGAATTTGTCGTTTTTTTATGCGTCATTCTTTCTTTCATCGCTTATGATTTTTCCGTCTTGAAGCGTTACCACTCGCCTGGCTCGTTTAACTACCCGTTCGTCATGGGTTGAGAAGATGAACGTCATCTGGTTTTCGCGGTTCAATCTCTCCATTATGTCGAGGAGATTCCCGGCGGAGGCGGCGTCGAGGTTTGCGGTCGGTTCGTCGGCTAAAATGAACGCCGGCGTCGACACCAGCGCCCGGGC
>CAZWOY010000006.1:0-27024 GCA_964635255.1 uncultured bacterium | reverse complement strand
GCAAATCTGCGAAATCCGCGAAATCTGCTGTTCGTTCCGCATCATAAACCTCCACTATCCACCGAACCGTATCCGCTTCCACCCCTTCGGTCACATAAGCGACAACTTCATGCATTCCAACTTCGTTGAAGAGAATATCGATATCGTTCCCAAAATCCAGTTCCTCGCCGTCAATCGTCCAGAGGCATTCGAGCGAGTCGGATTCCTCATTAAACGGAAAGATCGAGAAATCGACGGTCGTATCCACCGGCGCGCGGAACTCCAGCTCATGGGGCCACCACCACCAGACGACCGAATTGACCGCGACCTCCCATACGATCCGCTCGTTGTTTCCGCCATTGCCGACAATGCATTCGATGGATTGCGCGCCGGTCATTTCGAAACGGTAGGTTAATGAGTCGTTATCGCCTTGGTAATCACGGCGGCCGTTGCGATCGATATGCGACCAAGAGTAATTCAAATCGTAATCTTCGACCGTTCTAACTTCCGATCCGAAAGTTACTTCGCTGTTTCTTTGCACCGACAGGAACAAGCTGTCCGGGAAAAACGATTCCAGAACCCATTCGCGCACATCGACATGCCACGAAATCCCAATCGTATTTGTGCAGTCGGTTGCCGAACAATGAACGTCGAATTGTCCCAATTCTTCAAAATGATCAGTCGCCGTAGAATCTTCCGACAGCGTATCTTCTTCCATTGTCCAAAGGTAATAGATTTCATCCCCTTGTTGGTCGCGCACTTTTACTTCGAAATCGACGCTGTCGCCCAATAATACGGTCAACATTGTATCTTCAGGCGTATAGCCGAACATAATAGGCTCTTCGAACCACGGCTCAAGCATCATCAGAAAGGCGTTTTCAGGCGGATTGTGGTTTTCGGATTGCAGGAAGCCACCGGCAATAATGGAATTTTCATGACTGCAGACTGCGGCGGAAAACTCATTGTACGTTCCGTAATCCCCCATATCGGGAAGGTTATATTCGCATCTCCACACTTCATCGAATTCTTCGTCGATCTGAATTGCCGCTGGGTAAGAAGATTGTCGATTTCTTCTATAAACTACCCCCAAAATTGCATATCCTGAATCTTCAAATTTGACGGTCTGCCAGGCTGCAAGGTAACTCATCCGATAATTCATGCCCTCGAAGGGATATAAATAACCCCGAATTAAATCGCCATTGCCATTGATGACCGTCGATAAAAACCCTTCTTCTCCATTGCGATTTCCATACATTCCTCCAAGCAGAAAACCTTCATTATGACAACTAACAATTACATAAGAATATTGAGCGTCAGCGATATTTGCATATCTTCTCTGCCAAATTACATCTCCATTAAAATTAATTTTAATGGCCCATATTTCCGGACTTCTGTCCATTGAGTGGACGCCGGATACAATAACGCCGCCTTCCGTTTCTCTCATTCCATTAAACCAACTATATATCCCATCGGCGATGACTAAACGCCATAGTTCATCGCCTTCTCCATTTACACATACAACTTTTCCACCGCTTCGTTCCCCGGTATCCTTGCCAGCCATCAGCAATTCTCCGCTTTTTAACTCGATGACGGCAAAACAATAACCTTCTCCATAATCGCTGCACCATATTTCATTGCCATCGCCGTCAATCATAAGTCCTGTAAAATTAGAAAATTGACCGCTCCTAAATCCTCCGATGAAAAAATTGCCATCATCTGTTTCTATGATGCTGTAGCTTTTCTCAGTTTGTTCATAATCATAAACATTCGACCAGATAGGGTGCCCGTTTCCTGATAATCGAACAATAAAAATATCAGAAGGCCCCCAAGCCGCGTTTGCGTTTTGCCAATCTTCAGTCGCATATCCACAAGCAATGTAATCTCCATTGCTTACAGCATAAACGTCTTTAAACGTCTCCATCTGTCCAATATCGTACATGCGCAGCCACTGGATTGTGGGTTGAACTCGACAGAGCGACGTCAAAACCAGAAGAACGACCACAGTCGCAGTAAAATAAGTCTTCATTTCCTCACTCCTTTAAAAATTCCAAATCATGAATAAACTGCCCTAAAAAAAAGCTGGCATTTTAATTAAAATAACACAGCCATATTTTAATTGCAAGTCTGTTTTTCAGTTACTCAAATTAAACCTGGCGCATAAAAACGACTCCGCTTATGGATTGCAATCGTAAGGCAAATTGATATTGCCTCGACGAGAGTCGCAAATTGTTTGCTTTTGCAGCGATTTTCAATTTACATTTCCTGATTAAAGAAATTCGGTAGGTTTTCATTTCGAGGCTAAAATATGCGCAAGTTTTTCCTAATCCTCTTTTTTGCCGCAGCGCCGGTCTGTTTTTCGCAGGAAGCTCCCAAACCGTTTATGGGCGTTAATCACAGGCTGGTTAAAGAACTGCCCGACGTTCAAGGCGCTCCGGAGGCTCGCGGAGGCGTCCAGATCACTTCCGTTCAAAAAGATACTCCCGCAGACGAAGCCGGATTGTTAGCCGGGGATATTATGATCGGGATCGACGGTTTTTTGTTCGATATCGAACCTGATTCGATCCAGAATAAATTTCGCGAAGCGCTGTACAGTCATTCGCCCGGCGAAGAAATGAACGTGAAAATCCTGCGGCTGAAAGTAGACGCCGATCTGAAAATCAACCGCAAATCGACCGATCCGGAAGTGATCCTCAAGTCATTCAGCGCCGTGATCGATAGCCTGCCGCCGGAAAAAGACCTCGAATTTAAGATGCGGAAGGAATGGATTGTCAAGGATATGACGATAACGCTCGGCGCGCGGGAGGAATTCAAACTGCCGCCGCTGCCGGAGATCGAAACGACCGATTTGGGCGGAATGCTGATCCAGCATAAAGACAAACCGTCCGCCGCCTGGCAGCCCTGGGTTGATGAAGTTGTGGATCGCTATAAGATCAGAGACGAATACGAAGACTTGAGAGCGAGACTGAAAGGAATCGAAGCCGGCGACGACGGTTACAGATTGGCCCCGATGGCGGCGATTCATCGGAATCCGTTCATCTTTGAACGCTACGGACGGCTTTTTAGCGACGAGATCGAAGCCGTTGCGCCGGTCAGTTTGGATAAACTGTTCGGACGACAGGACATGGCGGTCTTTATCACCGGAAATAAAGGCGGGGCGAAAACGCCGGATTTAGCGCCCCTTCCCGTGTTAAACGGACGGGAAGACTTTGGCGAAGATGATTTTCTGAAATGGTTTAATTCCGAAGCCGGTAAGCTTATCGATGATATTAACGGCGTCTTCGGCGAATTAACCGAAGCGGAAAAGGAGTTTTTTGAAAATCACCGTTTTGAGCTCAGCGACGTCTTCGCCGATCGAACCTATATCCATTTAGATGATGATGAAGACCGGCTGGCGAATAACCTCAGAATCATCGAAATCGGGAAAAAGATCGATCTCGACCGGCTGTTTCAGGCGAGCCATAATGTGGGGATATTCCTCTTGAAAAACGAGGACCGGATTTTCAACTGGATGAAAGCCCACCCGGATGTGCGCTTTTTGGAAACCGAATATGGAAAGATCGGTTTCGGGACGGATCAGCATGATCGCTGGGATAAAGGGGATTTCAAATTCATCTTCGATCCGGGCGGCGATGATTTTTACGCGAACGGAACGTCCACCGCCGCCTCGTTCGCGCAGCCTCTGTCGTGGATCATCGACAAACGCGGCGCCGACGCCTATCAATCGACTTCCCAAGGCGCTCAGGCTTGCGGCATGCCGGGAGTCGGCGTCTTGATCGACCGGGATGGAGACGACGTCTATATAGGCTCTCGCTGGGCGCAGGGAACGGGCTATTTTGGAGTGGGAATCCTGATCGATGAAAATGGCGACGACTCTTATCATGGTACGGAATTCATTCAGGGAGCCGGTCTGTTCGGAATGGGCGTGTTAGCCGACTTTGAGGGCGACGATGAATATTTTGGAACGATCCATGCTCAGGGAACCGGCTTTGCGAAAGGCTTCGGCTTACTCGCCGATTACGGAGGCGACGACCGGGGATATTGCACCGGCAAGCTGCCGACCGGATACGGCGACGCGGGCATTTTCGACGCCTGGGCGCAGGGCTGCGGCATGGGCTTCCGCGGCATAGCCAGCGGCGGGATCGGCATGGTTGTCGATATCGGCGGCGAAGACCGCTGGGAAGCCGGCAATTTCTCGCAGGGCGGAGGCTACTACTACGGCTTCGGGATCTTTATGTCAGCCGGCGGCGAAGACGACGAATACATCGGTTCGCGCTACGCCCAGGGCTTCTGCGCCCACGAGGCGGCGGGTTTGTTCATCGAGCGCGGCGGCGACGATTTCTACACAACTCGTCAGGGCGTTAACGCCGGTTTAGCCTGGGACGAGTGCGTTACGGTCTTCATCGACGAGGACGGCGACGACCGCTACAACGGCGGGACGGGCTTTTCCCTTGGCGCCAGCGCCCACAACGGCTTCTGCTTCTTCTTAGACAAAGACGGCCGGGACGAATACATCTACAAACCGGGTCCCGCAAGAGCCGGCGGCAACGACTACCACGGCGGCTGCAGCTTCTCATTCTTCGTTGACCTGGGCGGCGAAAAGGACGTATATGCCAGCGACAAGGTTCGCAACGACGTGGAATTGGCTTGGAAGGAATACGGAGTGTTCCGGGATGGAAAGGGGGAGGTTCAGGAGCCGGTGGGGAAGCCGGAGTGAGGAATCTTGGAGAAACTATGTACAATTGTCTTTTAGAAAGAATTCCAATGTCTATCAATAATTAGGATAGTAAGAAAAAAAGAAAATACGCTGACTTAATTAAAGAATCTTTGATTAAGTTTGAAGATTATAATCCGAAAATTAGGCTGTTTAAACCAACCGAGAATCTGTATGGAATCGTTTATTATTTTCATCGGGGAGAAATCGATTCCGATGCGGATAACATCAGCAAACCGGTGTGGGATTGCCTGCAGGATATTCTCTACGAGAACGATTTACAGATAAAGCTTCGATTTGCCGGAACCTATGCTTTTTCAGATTATGATTTTTACGCTTTATCTGAATCGATTCAAAACTCGCAATTATTTCCTGTTTTTGAACATTTGTTTGAATTTAGCGATAATTTTATTTACATTGAATGCGGGTGATTGACAAAAAAGATGTTTCGATTTAATTTGGAGGAAACGTAATGCGGATTGAAAAAGAAATTTTAAGCAGTCATTTTAAAAACGCTGTTGCCGAACAGATAAAGAAGGATTACGAAAACCGAGGTTATAAAGTTGAGTTGAACGTGAAATTGAATGGATATAATGCCGATTTAACTGCAAAGAAGGATGATAAGACGAAAGTGTTCGTAATTCGAACAAGCGCTTTGTCACCGGAAAAACGCGACCAGTTTGATAATTTAAGAAAATACGCTAAGCTTCATCCAGATTGCGAAATCGAGGTCGTCTTTGCTTTTTTACCGCGAGACAAAGAGATAGAAATCGACCAGATTTCGGATGTTCTTTTCGATTGGTTTAGCAGTCGGACGCCGGATGAACTAACAGAACTTTCCGCTCAGATAAATATCGACGAGGTGCACAATATCATCCTGCAGCGACTTCACATAAAGCCGGACAATACAATCCACGTGGAGGGAACCGGTACGGTCGATGTGGAATTGCACTTCGACTTAAGCCCCCAAAATGAATTCGATGGCAAAATTTCGTACGCCGCTATTCCGTTTGAATTTAATTTGGCTTTAGCTCAAGTTAATGGGGAACTGAGATTGAAGGAAGTATTGGAATTGGAAGTGGATACTTCGGGGTATGTTGCTGAGAAGGCGGAAATGGGTGAGGAAGAAATATATGCGGATTCTTAGAGAATGGGAATGCTGAACCGGTTATTGCTAATTTTGCGTTTTGACTGAAGATTGGTTGAAATTGGAAATGGGATTAATCGTGGATTTTAGTTTAAAATTGAATTTAATGGGATAGATTTATTTGTTTTAAATATGATTACTGGGAAAATAGACCGCTTAATCTCCCCCCTTCTATCTGAAGGGGGGATACAGGGGGGTTGCGACTTACGTCGGAAAATGAGTCTATTTTCATATTGCGTGGTGAAGCTTGCGTCATGAACAATTACTGGGAAAATAACGTTCCGTACGCAGTCAATCCTGCGAAACTGAGTGTCCGAAAATACCAAGTGAGCGCCTGTCCGGTGAGGACGCATGACAGGCGCTCTCACAATATTTATGAATAGCCGGCTTTTTAATTCGCAATATGTTTTTTTACACAGAAATCATTCTCTAAATTTTAATGCGCCACAGTAAATAATATAAAATCTCTGCGCCCTCTGTGCTCTCTGTGGTAAAAAAAAGGATTTCAATGGACTTCAACCTAACCGATTTACAAAAAGATATCCAGCAGACCTTCCGCCGGTTTGTCGATGAGAAGGTTAAACCGGCGGCGGCTGGGATCGATGAGAGGAAAGAGTATCCGCTCGATCTGGTTAAGCAGGTCGGGAAACTGGGCTTGTTCGGGATGCGGTATCCTGAGGACGCCGGCGGAACCGGCTTGGGCAATGTTGCATTCAGCCTTGCCCTGGTCGAACTGGCGCGTGGGTCGATGTCGCTTGCCGCGCCCTGTTTGATGCAGTCGCTGATGAGCACCTATTTCCTCTACCGCGACGGCGATGAGGAAATCCGGCAGAATTATTTCCGTCCGGCGCTGGAAGGCGCAAAATTAGGCGGGATCTGCATGACCGAACCTGACGCCGGCAGCGACCTGATGGCGATTACGACCAAAGCAAAAGTTTTGGATGATAAGTTCGTCCTCAGCGGTCAAAAAACCTGGGTGACGTCGGCGCCTTACGCCAATTTCTTCACAGTCTTCGCCCGCACCGACAACCACGATAAGCTCTCGATCTTTTTCGTTCCGGCGCACTTCAAAGGCGTCAATATCGGCAAGAATATCGATAAAGTAGGCGCTTGCGGATCATTGACCAGCGAAGTCTCCTTCGATGAAGTCGAACTTCCGAAAAACTATCTGCTGGGCGGGATCGGCGAAGGAACCAAAGGCTTGATCGAAATCTTAGCCGAAATCAGGATTATGACCGCCGCCCTCGCAGTGGGAGTTGCAACTGCAGCCTACGAAGACGCGATCGAATACGCAAAAACGCGCGTTCAATTCGGAAAGCCGATCGGCAAGAATCAAGCGATCCGGATGAAAGTCGCCGACATGGCTGCCAAGCTTGAAATGTCGAGACATTATCTGATCTACGCAGCCTGGCTGAGCGACGCCAACCTGCCGCGCCAGAAGGAAGCGATGATCGCCAAACTGTTCGCTTCCGAAGCCTCGAACTCGATCTGCGACGACGCGACAAGAATATTAGCTTCTTATGGATACGCGATGGAATATCCCGTGCAGCGCTACTGGCGAGACGCCCGCTTTACCCTTATAGGCGGAGGAACCAACGAGATCCTGCGCACGAACATCGGACGCGAATTGGGACTTTAAAAGGTTGCGCGTGAAATAATTTTCAAAGAAACTAATTTTTGGGGTTTAATGGTTTCGCAGAGGCGTGGTTTTGTTGCTATATTAGGATATTGCTAAATTGCTAAATTGCTAAATTGCTAAATTGCTAAATTGCTAAATTGTTAAATTGCTGTATTGTTTTTGTTGATGGGACGTTGTTTTATTTTGGGCAATGCAGTTTTTTTCGGTTTGGCGTGAAAACATGATGAATTCAAGAAGTTTGGGAGATTCTCGTCTGGCTGATTGTCCGAACTTCTGACGTCAGGCGAGGACGCCTGACGCCCATAAAGGGAGTGGCTGTCGGGCGTCCTCGCCTGACAGCCCTAAGAGAGTGGCTGTCGGGCGTCCTCGCCTGACAGCCATAACTTCTTTTCTTGGGCAGTCTGCTGCGTGGGAATGACTGGGCAATATGGACGCCGGACAAAGAGCGCCAGATCTGTTGCGGGACTGAGGAATCCAGTGCTCAACAATTTAACAATTTAACAATTTAGCAATTTAACAATTTAGCAATCTGAAGGCGGGAGAGAGCAATGGATGATAAAAAACTAAAAATACTCCTCGCAAAACCCGGTCTGGACGGCCACGACGTGGGCGTGAAAGTTTTAGCTCATGCTCTGATCGAAAATGGTTTCGAGGTAGTTTATACGGGACTGCGGAAATCGATTGCGGAAATCGTCCGCAAAGCGGCGGAAACGCAGCCCGATCTGATAGGACTCTCGATTTTGTCCGGCACGCACGGCGTCTTGTGCAGGCAGATGAGCGAAGAGATGCAGAAAGCCGGGCTGTCGATCCCCTGGATTGTCGGCGGAAATATTCCGGACGACGACGTCGATGAACTAGTCTCCGCCGGAGCGACCGCCGCTTTTCCGACCGGGACTACGATCGATGAAGTCGTCGATTATTGCAAGGAAATGGGAAAGTAACGCTATGCAGAATCCAAAAGATCAAAAGGACGTCCCTAAAGTGACCCTCGAATCCGGCGTCGAAGTAAAACCGCTTTACAAAGCGGAAGACGTCGAAGCGTCCGGTTCAATAGACGCCATCGGCAAACCGGGGCAGTATCCGTTCACGCGCGGCATTCACGAGCTTATGTACCGCAAACGCCCTTTTACCATCCGTCAATATGCCGGATTTGGCGCGCCGTCCGAAACTCACGAACGATTTCTGTATCTGATAAAAAACGGACAGACCGGATTGAACGTCGCTTTCGACCTCCCGACGCAGACCGGACTCGATTCGGACGATCCTAAATCTATCGGCGAGATCGGTCGAGTCGGAATGTCGGTGGATACCTTAGCCGATTTCGAGGAAGTGTTCAAAGATATCGACCTCGATAAAATAACCGTCTCGCTCACGATCAATGGTTCGGCGATTGTGCTGGTGGCGATGTACTTCGCGATGGCTCAGAAATACGGCTTCGATATCAAGAACCTGCGCGGCACGGCTCAGAACGACATACTGAAAGAGTTCATCGGGCGCGGAACCTGGATTTTTCCGGTGGACGCTTCGGTTAAAATGGTGGTCGATATTATCGAATACTGCGCGCGCGAGGTACCCAAATACAGTCCGGTCAGCGTCTGCGGCTACCACATCCGCGAATCGGGCGCTAATCCGGTGCAGGAGATGGCTTACGCGTTCTGCATCGCCAAAGCTTATACCGATGAGACATTGAACCGCGGAATCGATATCGACGAATTCGCCTCGCGCCTGTCGTTCAATTTCGATATTTACGGCAATTTCTTCGAGCAGATCGCGAAATTCCGCGGCGGGCGGCGGCTGTGGGCGAAGATTATCCGCGAACAATACGGGGCTAAGAACGACAAATCCTGCTGGCTGCGCATGATCGCCGGCGGCGGGGGCGGCGGATTAACCAAACAACAGCCGGAGAACAACATCATCCGCTCAGCTTACTACGCCCTGATCAGCGCCCTGTCCGGCACGCAGACGATGGCGCTCTGTTCGTACGACGAAGCCTATACGATCCCGACCGAAAAGGCGGCTGAAATATCGCTGCGCACGATGCAAATCCTCATCCACGAGATGGGAATCTGCGACACGGTCGATCCTTTGGGCGGTTCGTATTACATAGAAACGCTGTCGAATCAGTTGGAAGACGCCATCGTACAAGCGATGAAGGAAGTGGACGACAAAGGCGGCGTCGTTAAAGCCATCGCTTCCGGCGAAATCCAGAAAGCTATTTCCGAGCAGGCATATCTACGAGAACGCGCTATTCAGAGAGGCGAAACGAAAAAAGTCGGCGTCAACGTCTTCCGCAAAGAAGAGGAAGCCAAAACGGTCGAGTTTCATCCATACAACGAGGGGAATGCGAAAAAACAGATCGAAAACCTGAAACAAGTGAAGCGGCGGCGCAATCAGGCGGACGTCGAGCGCACTCTTGCGAAAATCAAATCCGACGCGGAAAAGAACCTTAATCTTATGCCGTCCGTTATCGAAGCGGTAAAGGCTTACGCGACGGTCGGCGAGATAACGCAGGCGCTCAAGGACGTTTATGGGGAATATGAAGAACCGATTTATTTTTAATTTTGGATTTTGGATTTTGGGTTTTGGATGAAAGATAATTTGGTTAAAGGTAAAAGTTTCGATTTTGCGCTCAAAATAATTAAGCTCTTTAAGGTTTTGCAGCAGAAAAGGGAATATGTTATTTCCAAGCAATTATTAGGGAGTGGAACGAGAATAGGCGCTAATATTGTCGAAGCTGAAGCTGCGCAGAGCAGGAAAGACTTTTTATCCAAAATGTCGATAGCGTCGAAAAGGCTCGCGAAACCGAATATTGGTTAAGATTACTCGAAAAGAGTGAGTTGGTCGATGTGGAACTTCAGAGATACCTTGAGGAAATTCAGAGTATCATAAAAATCCTAACCAGCGCTTACATGCAAAAAATTAGCCGCAGTCATTCCTGCGAAGGCAGGAATGACTGCGTTATCAAGAACATACTGGATTTCAGCTTTCGCTGGAATGACTGCCTGAGGCGTTTTAGGACAATCTGGAAAGCTGGAATGACTGCTGGTGAGTAGTCTATTTTCCGTAGAAATCAGGAGTAAATTTGACAAAACAAAAAACAGAATTTATCGACCGCGATCATCCGGTTATGGACTCATTTTTCGGAATAATGGAAGGATGGACGGGCAGGAACTTTAAATCCACGCGGAAAAAATTGCTGAAACTGATAGAGGAAGATCCGGATTTTTTGGATTCTTATTCCCTGTTAGCGGACATAGTCGGTCACGAAGGCTTGCTTTACGAGGCTTTTAAATTGCGTGAACAGGCGTATGATCGCGCCCTGAAAATGATAACCGATGAGAACGGCGAATGGCCGGACTCGATGGAATGGGGATGGCTCGAAAATCGCCACGTTATTCGCGCCCTGCTTAACATGGCTATTGTGCTCTGGCAATTCAGCAGTTATCACGAACGCGCTCTGGATATTTTGATTAAGCTGTTCCGCAGCAATCCGAGCGACAACATCGGCGCGCGCTATTATATTTTGGCTATTCGGAAAAAGTTAACTTTTGATAAATATGCGAATCGATTTGAACGGGGCGGATTTGCCGACCACACGCTCGATGAATGGTTCGATAAAAACTATCAGGATTATCCGGACGATTTCGATTGGTGGGATAAATGGTGCGATGAGAATATTTGAACGGTATGGGCGGCGCTTAATCGAAATAAGCGAAAAATACTATGTAAAAAAGCTATCGCTTTCGGTTCGACGGCGCGCGGCGAAGTGGCCCCCGACAGCGATATCGACTTGCTGGTTGAGCTCGAAGACGGCAAAGTTCCCGTTTTTTTATTCTATTGCGTTTGGAAATAGAATTGACGGAATTATTGGGTGCCCAAGTGGATTTTAGAACTGAGAAAGAACTAACCATTTACTCAAGAGACAGTGTTATTCGGGAAGCTCAGGTGCAATATGAAAAAGCCTGAATATCAGATCAGCGTTGGCGGAGACGCTCATCAGAGAAAGGAATTGGAAATGCCGGAAGATTTACTAAGTCGGCGCCAAAACGAGCTGAAGGATTTCTGCGATCGATGGAAAATTGTCAAGCTCGAATTATTTGGCTCAGCGTTGCGCGAAGATTTTAGTGCAAAAAGCGATTTTGATTTTTTAGTAACTTTTGCCAAGGACGCAAAATGGTCGCTATTCGACTTTTTTAAAATGCAGGATGAAATGGAAAAAGTTTTGAAGCGCAAAGTGGATTTATTTACGCGCAGGTCGGTGGAGCAATCGACAAATCCTTATCGTAAAAAGGAAATTTTGGATAATGCGAAACCGATCTTCGTATCCTGATGATTCTGCTTTAATAGATATTCTTGATGCGGCGCAACGAATCTTGAAATATACCGAAGGCGTCAATTTCGAAGAATTTTGTGAAAGCGAATTGCACAAGTCACTGTCCATTCATAACTTATTAGTTATAGGCGAGGCTGCAACAAGGATATCAGATGAATTAAAAAACGCTCATTCGGAAATCCCTTGGAGATCCATGATTGCTCTAAGAAATCGATTGATACATCAATATCATCTGGTAGATTATTCGTTGGTATTTCAACTTGTAAAAGAAGAAATACCGACACTTGTAAAGCAATTGGAAATATTGTTGGACTAAGTTAATATCTTGGATTCTTTAGACATTGGACGAAAATTGAATTTCAAATTAGAAAAAGTAATCCACAAACGAAAGCTGAACGAGTCGCAAAGCGAGCGCGACGTTAAGTACTGGCTGAGCAGAACGCCTGAGGAGCGGATCGCGGCGGTGGATTTTTTACGCAGGCAATACTATGGAAATACCGAACGACTTCAGCGAGTTGTTAGAGTCGTTAAACGCTCACAGCGTTGAATATCTGATTGTCGGAGCCTATGCGTTGGCGTTCCATGGTTCGCCGCGGTTTACGGGCGATTTGGATATCCTCGTTAAACCTGAAGTCGAAAACGCGAAGCGAACTATCGAGGCGTTGAAAGATTTCGGATTCGAATCGGTGGATTTAACTTACGAGGATTTTCTAAGCGTCGACGCCGTAATCGAATTAGGCTATCCGCCGGTTAGAGTGGATATTTTAACGTCTTTGTCCGGCGTATCGATAGAGGATGCTTTTAACGGAAAAGTCGAGGGTAAATGCGGAGCGGTTCAGACTTTCTATCTCGACCGCCGGCGTTTAAAAGAAAATAAACGCGCTGCGGGCCGGAGTCAGGATTTATCTGATTTGAGGGCGCTGGAGAACGGAGATTGTTAAAAGTACGGTTTTAGAAAAGAGAACAAAAGATGAAAGTAAAGTATTTTCCGGATACGGACGCCGCTCTCATTGAATTATCCAATAAAGAAGTATTCGAGACAAAGGAAATCGATGAAAACATTTACATCGACGTTGACCGTAAAGGAAATCTGGTAAATATGACGTTTGAGCATGCCAAGGAAAAATCAGGGTTGCAGGAATTTTCCTGTATGGAAATCCAGGATCAGGCATGTTAATCTCAGGAATGCAAGAATGCGTTTTTACTCAGATTGCATCGATCCGGATAAAAATATTGTATTTAAATTTGTGAAGAAGCGGCAGCTTAAAAAAAGAAAGAGAACATGACTGAATTTACAGTCAGCACTGACAAACCAGTGGTTATGCTGACGGTCGAAGAATTCGAGCGAATGAAAGAAACCATCGAGATTTTTTCCAATCCATCGACGGTGCGAAATATAAAAACCGGGCGCAGAGAATTCATCGAAGGAAAGACCGTTGAACTGAACAAGTTCTGGCGCGAGGAAATGGATACGGAATAAAGTAAATTCATGCTTTGTATGTTAATAAAATAACTCAAATTAAAGAATAAATGAAACCTGAAATTCAAATCACCGATCATGCTAAGGTTGAAATGGAAAGAAGAAAAATTCCACATGAGGTTGTTTTAGAAATACTTGAAAAACCCGAACAGATTGTACCGATCAAAACAAACAGAAAGATTTACCAGTCAAGGATTGATTTTGGGCTTGGGAAAACTTATTTAATCAGGATAGTAACAGAAATGGTTTCAAACCAACTGATTGTAGTCACTGTGTACAAAACCAGTAAGATTAAGAAATATTGGTTGCAAGGATGAAAATTACATATAATACAGCGCTCGACATTCTTCGCATATTATTCACCGAAGCCGAAATCGAAGAATCCGACGAAGAAAGATCCGGATTCATCATCGACTACGATAAAGAGGGGAATATTGTCGGCGTCGAAATTTTAGATGCTTCTAAAAAGCTGCCTAATCCGGCTGCGGTGGAATTGGCGGTGGTAAAATGAAGCGGCTTTGACGATAATCAGGGGAACACCGCCGCCCCTGCCGGCGAGTCGAATTGATAGCGAGAGCAAATCTGTTTATTCTGCTTAATAAGGCGCATTACAATGCGCTTTGATATGCATTCCCACGCTGGAGCGTGGGAACGAGTAAAATGACTTTCTCGCTCGCTGATGGCGCGATTCTTGAAAGAGACGTGTCCGAAGCCTTGTTCACGCTGCCGCAGGGCGAGGCGCACAGCCCGGCGCTCCTTGGCGAGGAAGGCGGCGAAGCGCTCTTAGGCGTTGTGACGCTGGAAAATCTTGGGCTGGTGTTGAATCCGTTTAAGCGGACTTTGCAGCCGATGCGGATGTTGTTATGAAGGAAAAATTTGGAAATCAGATTTCGTTTCCGCAGACATTCCAGCGAAAGCCGGAATGACTATGTTAAGGCAGCATGTCGAACCAGAGTGTTCGTAATGGATAATTTAAAAAGTATCTGGAAAAGAAATGTTAGTAGAAGAAAAAAACATCGATATCAGGCAGGATGAAGACGGCGTTTGGATTGCTAAAAGCGCTCTTCTTCCGGGATGCCATGCCAGCGGTGAAAACCGTCAAGGCGCTATCCTGAATTTTCAGGAAGCGGCTAAAGCGCATTTGGAAGCGCTCAAGGATACGGGTAGGCCGATACCGGAAAAAACGCCTCATCAAGGTGTCTATTCCAGATGAATATTACTGTGGTAATGCATGGATTTGTTCGTTGAGTCCAACAGTTTTACGTTTGAGAGGCTATCGATTTCATTTTTTCTCCAGAGAAGAAAATCGTATGCACATTCATGTTTCCAGTGTCAATGGCGAGGCAAAATTTTGGCTGAAGCCAAATATCGCATTAGCTAAAAACTATCGATTGTCAGATGTCCAGTTAAAACAGATCGAAAGCATAATCAGGGAGCACTATGAGAGACTTGCAGAAAGTTGGGATAGATTCTTCAGAAGTTGAAGTAACTAATATTTCCAATCTCGGAATTTGGTTGCTTAAGGGAAACAGAGAGCTTTTTCTACCTTATGAAGAGTTCCCATGGTTCAAAGATGCGCCGGTTGGGAAAATATTCAATGTTGAAGAACCAAGCCCGGGTCATTTCTATTGGCCTGAACTTGACGTCGATTTATGTATCGAGTCAATTGAAAATCCGGATAGGTTTCCCTTGAAAGCAAATTCGAAATAGAGAACATCAGAAGTTCAAAATGAGACAAACTGTTGAAGAGTTAGTTGAGGGAATAAAAGAATGTTTGCCCAAAGAAAAGAACCGGTTCCTTAATCGGATACTGTACGATCCCGAATTCCGAAAGGAATTTTAGATCTGATTATGATATTGGAGTTTAAGAACGAGGGTGGCAAACCTGTCTCTCGTGAGGATTTCATAGCAGACAAGCGGACTTATGATACAGCAATGCAGCAATGCAGCAATGGAGCAATGGAGCAATGGAGCAATTTAACAATTTAACAATTCAAAATCCAAAAATTTAAATACAGAGGAGCAGAGTGCTACCAGGCGAAAAAAAATACCCACACATTTTCAGTCCGGTGAAAATCGGAAAACGGTGGGCGAAAAACAGAATTAAGTACGCTTCTACGGAGACGAATTATAACTACAGCGACGGCTTCGTTTCCGAAAAGGAATTGGCGTATATCGAAGCTCACGCGCGGGGCGGGTCGGGAATTGTGACTACGCAGGGAGCTTACACCGATCCGAGAGGCGAAGGGCAAGGCTACGTCGGGATGATGGGCATCTGGGACGATAAGTACATCCCGGGGCTCAAACGCATGGCGGATATCATTCACCAGAACGACGCACTGGCGTGTCTGCAGCTTATGCACTGCGGGCGAGTCGGCGGAATCAATCTCGACTATACGGTCGGTCCGTCGGCCGTTCCGCAGAGACTGCGCCGGTTCCGTCCGCAGCGGGAGATGACCGTCGAAGATATCGAAATCTGCATTCAAGAGCATATCGACGGCGCGGTCCGGGCGGTCGAAGCCGGCTATGAAATTATCGAAGTCTCCGGCATCGTCGGCTATCTGGTGTCGAACTATATTTCCAGCTATACCAACAAGCGCACCGACGAATATGGCGGCGAAATCTTCGATCGCTGCGCGTTCATGCGCAAGATCATGGAAGGCGTCCGCAAGGCGGTCGATGACGATATCGCCATCGGCATCCGCCTCTGCGGCTGGGAGATGTTGGACGACCGCGGCGGCAACACCGAAGAAGAGAGCCAGGAATCGCACAAGATCGCCGAAGCCGCCGGCAGCGACTACCTAAGCGTTACCGTCGGCTGGCAGGAATCGCTGGGTTCGGTTATTTCGCGCGACATTCCGATGGGCAAGTGGCTCTATATAGCCGAACGCGCCAAGAAAATGTTGGACATTCCGGTCATGATGGCGTACCGGCTGTTCACGCCGGAGATCCCGGAAAAAGCCATTGCCGAAGGCAAGCTCGACATTTGGGAAATGTGCCGCCCGCAGATTGCCGATCCCGCCCTTCCGAACAAGATTATGTGGGACAAGCAAGAGGATATTATTCCTTGCATCGCCTGCCAGGTCTGCTTGGCGCGTTTGTTCCGCGACGCTCCGGTGACCTGCACCGTGCGTCCGTCGTGCAGCCATGAAGGCGAGCGTGAATGGGGCTGCTACGGCTTCCCAAAGACCGACGTCAAGCGCAAAGTTATCATCGCCGGCGCGGGCATAGCCGGGCTGCAGGCAGCCGCTATCGCCGGTATGAAAGGCCATGACGTCACAGTCTATGAGAAGACCGACCATATCGGCGGGCAGTGGTACTACGCTTCAAGGAATCCCTGGGGCGAAGGCTCGGATAAATACTGGGACGACGAGGAATTTATGCGCTGGGTTAATTACGCAAAAACGCAGTGCGATAAAAACGGCGTTAAATTCGTGATGAATACGCCGGTAACGAAAGATCTACTGAAAGAACAGAAACCGGATTCGCTGGTTATCGCTACCGGCGCCGTGCCGGAGAAGCCCGATATTCCGGGAGTCGATAAAAAGCATGTCGTGGGCATGTTCGACGTGTTCAGCCATAAAGCGAAAGTCGGCAAGAACGTCGTTATTTTAGGCGGCTCCGGAGCGGCGATTTCATTGGCTTTATTTGTGATTGAGAAGCACGCGAAAGAAGGGTACGAGGACGCGAGCATAGCTATGCTCGATCCGGCGCCGCGCTTTGGAGCCGACGTGAATCCTTCGTATATTTGGAGATACAGGCTGAGATTGAAAAAGGCGGGCGTTAAGCAATTGACGTTCGGACAGGTGCACGAGATTACGGACGAGGGCGTGCGCGCCGACTGGATGATCGTCGATCGCAAGACGAAGGAAAAGCAAAAGTTCATCGACCAGGTCGTCCCGGCGGATACCGTCATTTTAGCCAATCTGGTTCCCAACAAGGACTTAGGTTACGGCGTCCACAAGTGCGACGTCTCGATCATCGGCGACAGTCTCTGGGTAAGGCGCGGCATAGACGCTATCCAGGACGGCTATCGTCTCGGAATGAGGTTTTAAGAATTCACCACAGAGGCACAGAGAACACAGAGTTACGCGCGCAGTTATTCCAGCTAAAGCTTGAATCTATATTGACTTCGCATAAGCTCAAAAAAATGGATTCTAGCTTTTACTGGAATGACTGTTAGATTTAAATCTTCTCTGTGACCTCTGTGTTCTCTGTGGTATAAATTTGAGGATATAGAAATGATACTGCCAAAAATTTCAAGCGCTAAACCGCAGATACCCGGAACGGATATGAGCGTCTATCCGCATTCCGGATCCAGCTACAAAGGGCTTTACCCGTGGATCGACGCTTACAGGTGCAACGGTTGCGAAGCCTGCGGCAAAGCGTGTCCGTCGGACATAATCGGCTTTCACAAAGGCAAAGCGGTCATAATCTTAGACCTCTGCCTGCAGTGCGGCGAATGTTTCGAGGCTTGCCCCGTCGAGGGCGCAATCCTGTTCAAACTGCCGCCGGGAGCGCCGGTGACGGACAATATACCGTTTGTTTCGAAGTACTAAAGGAAGATTTACCACAGAGGCGCAGAGGGCGCAGAGGTTCACAGAGTTTTTTATGTCCTTGCGCTTTAGTGGGTAAGATAATTAATGGCGACATTGTTAGACAATAAGTGCGCAATCTGCGGAGGACGGCAAATCGAAAAAAATGTTGAAAAACTTTTGCGGGGCGGTATGAATTTTGCTGCTGTTACTGTACCTGCCGAAGTTTGTCTTCATTGCGGCGAACGTTTTTATTCTGCTGAAGTAATAATGCTATTCGAGAAGATTGAATCTAATCTCGAAAAGAACGAAACGAGTGATTTTGAAAAAATAGGCGAGGCGTATAAGGTCGCCCTTTAATAGTTAATTAATCGCCATAGAGGTACAGGGAATACAGAGAAGAATAATAAAAAACTCTGTGAACCTCTGTGATCCTCTGTGCCTCTGTGGTTAAAAAAACAGGAGTTAAAATGCCGGAAAAACTAAATACAAATTTCGTCGATCACATCTGCATCGCCGTTAAGGACGTGCAGCAGGCGGAAAAGGACTATGTCGAAGCGTTCGGGTGGGACGTCGCCTATCGCTATGACGACGAACCGGAAAAGATCAGAGTGGTCGGCTTCATGGTCGGACCTACGGCGATCGAGATCATGGAAGACCTGGATGGCACCGGCGAAGTTTCCAAATTCATCGCCGCCCGCGGCGAAGGCGTCATGCTCATCAGCTACAACGTCGATAACTGCGAGAAATCGCTCGATATCCTCAAGAAAAACAACGTCAAGCTGATCGACCAGAAACCGCGCTATTTCGCCGAACACGACCGCAATTTTGCGTTTATTCATCCGAAAGCGACGCATGGGATTTTGACGGAAGTGATCGATGGGAAGTATCGGTTGTAAATTGTTTCATGGTTAAATTGTTAAATTGTTAAATTGTTAAATTGTTAAATTGCTAAATTGTTAAATTGTTAAATGGTGGCGGGGGGGGAGATAAATGGGTAGTGGGTTGGGCGCTCATGTCCGACATTTTGCCATTTCTTTTAAGCCCATGTAACGATAAAGAAACATGAAAACAGTAATTGATAAAAAGAAATTCGAAGAATTCTGCCGGCGTAATCATATCCGCCGGTTATGGTTGTTTGGTTCGGTTTTAACCGATGATTTCCGCGAAGACAGCGATGTTGACGTATTGTACGAATTTGAACCGGATCAGACAATCGGTTTCAGGATTTTCCGAATCGAAGAAGAATTATCCGCGCTTTTCAGCGGGAGGAAAGTCGATTTAGCGCCGGCGGAATTTCTTAATAAGCATATTCGGAATCATCCGGATTTTCGAGCGGAATTGGTGTTTGAAGATGTGAAATAAATCATGAATGATTACAAATCAATTTCTAATGCAGAACTGACTCTCGATCAAATCCCTATTAATTCCAATACTTGGGAAGAAATCGAGCTATTTGCACTGACTTTCGATGGTTATTCCTATTGGGGAGATGAAACTTGCGCTGATATTGCTAACCGACAGGATGCTTCAACTTTGACCAAGGCGAGAACCTGTTTGTTTTTCGAACAGCGAAGGTGGCGTCATTTTGATGAAATCCCAACTGGCGCTGATCTTAAATACATTAAAGGACTTATTAAGATAATTCATACTTGCGTTTTAAAAAATCGAAAGGATTTAAAAATGTTAGATGATCTAAAACCTCAGGAGCTGAAACAATTAGCTGAAAAATATCAATGTCTGGTAAAAACGGATAATAAATATAAATATCAGCGCGCTTTCAGGATTATGCAATCCATCTGGCGCGAATCAAAAGGCTATACGAAAGGACCTTGGTCTTGGAAGAACAAAAATAAGCTGCTTGGTTCAAAATTGCCTGAGGAGTTCGCAAAGAAAAATGGTTCAAACTTCTTAACGGAAAACATAATTGAGATTGTTAATAGTGAAGTAGATTCAGCTAAAAAATATGGGAAACTCTACGGTAAGCCAAGGATTTACAACGATCTGCTATCGAGTCAACCGCTTTGCTTTAACTTGTTCGGCGAACTGAAGAAAGATTTGGCTCTTGCATCAAAGGTTTTTAAGGACTTATCTTGCGGGTTCGTCGAGGAAGTGGAAAAGATCGAATTCGAATATTCTCCGGGGCGTTCTGATCCTAAATTTACCGATGACCGAAGCGCTTTTGACGTATATGTTCAATTCAAGACGAAAGATAATAAGGATGGATTTTATGGGATCGAAGTAAAATATCATGAGGATTTAAAAGGCAAACCTTCGAGCCATAAATCCCGATATGATAAGATAGTAAGGGAATCGAATTGTTTCAAGGATGATTATAAGAAATTGAAAAAGCAGCCTTTGCAGCAAATCTGGCGAGATCATTTGCTGGCGCTTGCCATGATAAATTATAAGACTAATGAGTTCTCATTCGATCATGGTACTTTTGTTCTTTTATACCCAAAAGATAATTGGCTCTGTTCTAAGGTTGCTGGCTACTATCGCGCAATGTTGACGGATTCGACCTCTTTTCAGGATTGGACAATCGAAACGGTAGTTAATTCGATAAAACAATTTACAAGCGATTCGTGGATTGAAGAATTTTATGATCGGTATCTTGATTTGGAAAAACTTCGGAATGCTTGAGAACCGAATGTGTACATTAACGAAATAATAGGATTGGAAATCGGATAAGTATTCTATGTCTTCATCTCATCGAAAAGATCGACCATATAAAATCATCGAGCGATCAAACTTAGGCAAAGAACCGCTTCCATGCCCGGAATGCGGAAAGATTTGCATGGTTCATGTGATCGGTGACTGTGAGTTATTGGATGGTACAATAGTACCAAATCTCAGGCGGCTTCAATGCTCATCGTGTAATGAAGATTTCTTCGATCATGATGCGATGGGCGTCATTCAATCATATCGCAGAGAAATCTCGAATAGAAATGCGAAAGGTAAAAAGGAAAGAGAAGTTGAAATTGCTTAGTTCTAAGTATCTAAGCAGTGAAATTCGAGATTTTCCGGCAGAAAACTCACAGATGCTTTATTATTTTAGTGGGGCAGGCGTCTCTGCCTGCCATTTAAACAATACAAGAGTCGGCAGGCAGGGACGCCTGCCCCACCAGTTTGCTTGGTTCTGTTTTTCCAGTTTAGGATAACGGCGTGAAGAAGGCTTTTAAATGAAACGTTTACGAATCTATCTCGACACATCGGTTTTCGGTGGCTGCTTCGATGAGGAATTTTCTAAAGCAAGTCAAAAACTATTTGAAGAGATTCGAGAAGGAAGATTTAAACTTCTTCTTTCAACAACCGTTATTGAAAAATTGAAAAACGCGCCGATCCACGATCGCCAATTGCTGAATGATTTACCCGACGATTCCATTGAGAGGGTAATTCTTTCGGATGAAATGGAATACCTGCGCGATGCCTACGTTGAAGCTGGAGTTGTCGGTTTATCAAGTCTGATCGACGCGGAACATGTAGCGGCGGCGACTGTGGTAAAAGCTGATCTTATCGTTAGCTGGAATTTTAAGCATATTGTGCAGTATAAGAAGATTAGAGGATATCATCCTGTCAACCTGATGCAGGGATATGGCGTTATTTCCATTCACACTCCGCAGGAGGTCATCGAACCATGAAAAAGAAATCTTTCGACTGTATGGCAATGAAACGGGAAATACATGAGAAAATTCTTCGAGACATCAACGGCTTGTCCCGTGAAGAACGATTGAAACAACTGGAAAAAGATATCTCGTCCGATCCGATTTTGGACAGGGTCTGGAACCGGACAACAAGAACAGAAAAGAAAAAGGAACCTGCTGCTTCAGATAAATGAAAAAAACAATCCTATCCCTCGAACAAGCATTAACCGTCCCGTATGCAACCCAGCGGTTCGCCCAGTTAGGCTGGCGCGTGATTCGCATCGAGACGCCTAAGGATCCGAAGACCGGGCGGGGGGGCGACCCCAATCGATACATCGGCGAAGATACCGGATTCGACGACCTGCATTCTTACTATATCGCGCCGAACATCGGCAAGGAGGCGATCACGCTCAACTTGCGGATGGAACGCGGGCGGGAATTGCTGAAGACCTTGATTGAAAAGCTTAAAGTGGACGTCTTTATCTGCAACACGCTGCCTAAGCGGTATAAGCAGCTCGGAATCGATTTCGAAACGCTGCGGGAAGCCAATCCCGAGCTGATTTGGTGCGGCGTCTCGGCATTCGGACCTGAATATCCTGATCGAGCCGGCTACGATCCTGCGCTGCAGGCTGTTTCCGGCTTCATGCACCTCACCGGCGAACCGGACCGCGATCCGCTGCTCTGCGGGTTGCCGATCATCGACCTGAAAGCCGGCGATGAAGCCTTCGCGCAGATTATTTTAGCCCTGTTCGAGCAGGAAGCCGCGCGAGCCGGCGCCGGGGAGCGATTTACCGGCAAGCGGATCGACGTTTCGATGTTCCAGTGCGCCGTCTCATGGCTGATAACCGCCCTGCCGCAGTTAGCCTTCGTCGAAGACGAAACGAAACTGTTCACCCGCAGCGGCAACGAACACCGCAGCTTTATCCCCTGCAACTGCTACCCGACAAAGGACGGCTATGTCTATTTAGCCATCGGCAACGACATTCAATGGGATAAATTCACGCAGATCGAAGGGTTCGAACATTTAGCCAAACCGGAACGGAAAACAAACCAGGGGCGGCTGGAGGATAAAGAGAATATTTACGCTGAAATAGGAGCCGGTTTGGAGTCTTATACTACCGATGATTTTATTTCCGTTTGCCATGAACGCGGACTTGCAGTTGCGCCGGTGAATACTACAGTTGATATCGCTAATCATGCGTTAGTGCAGGATAAAATGTTAAAAACAACCTTGCCGTCCTCAAAAAATGTTTCTCTATTCCCCCCGGCGCAAACTACGGAATTTCTGACAAACAATAATTACAACTTAAAAAGCGCTCCCAGACTTGGCGAAGACAACGATAGGATTTATGGTGAAATTGGGTTTGGTTCTGATGAAATTGATGGGATGAAAAGGGGGGGGGTGGTTTGATTGTTAAATTGTTCCATTGTTCCATTGTTCCATTGTTTCATTGTTGTTGTTCTTCACCGGAGATAATGTAAATGGAAAAAAAGTACTTGAAGTTAAATGATATTGACGCTTACAGGATTTCGTTTAATCTGAGTAATTTTGTTTGGAAAATTGTATTGTGTTGGGATTTCTTTTCAAAAGATACTGTCGGGAAACAATTTGTCCGTGCTATCGATTCGATTTCTGCGAATATTGCTGAAGGTTTTGGCAGATATTCAAAAAAGGATAAAATTAAATTTTACAGATACAGTCATGGATCCATAAAAGAGTCGCTTGATTGGAACGAAAAATCAAAAATCAGAAAACTTATTTCAGACGAGCAATACACAAGAATATTCAGTGACTTACAAAAAATTCCAAAAGAACTAAACCAACTTATCTGTTATACAAATCAAAAACTATCCGTTTAAACAAGTAACAATGGAGTAATAAAACAATAAAACAATGGAACAATGGAACAATGGAGCAATGGAACAATGGAGCAATGGAGCAATGGAGCAATTTAAACCATGACCGCCAAAACAATCAAAATCCTCACTTCTTACGATCTTCCAAAAAAAATCTGCGTTATGGGCAATGAATCTATTGCTCGCGGCGCTATTGAGTCGGGAATTCAGGGAGTCTTTGCATATCCTGGAACTCCATCGACAGAGATTTCTGAGATTTTTAATCATGTTTCTCAATTTCAAAATAATCCTGACTATATAGCAAAACATCCCGAATTAACCGCCAATCCGATATATTTCGAATTCAGCGTCAATGAAAAAGTCGCCGTCGAGAAAGGCATAGCCTATTCACTGGGCAATAAAAAAGCTATGTGCGTAATGAAAAGCGCGGGCATGAACGTCGCCGCCGATCCGCTGATGACCATTCCGTATCAGGTTATCGGCAAAGCGTTGGTTATCGTTATCTGCGACGATCCGGGCTGCTATTCGAGTTCCAACGAACAAGACTCGCGCTGCTGGGGCAAGATGGCTTCGGTTCCGGTTTTCAATCCCGCGACTCCGCAGGACGCTAAGAACATGGTTAAGGACGCCTTTGCGCTGTCGGAAATGCTTAAGCTGCCGGTTATAGTGCGTTCTACCACGCGGGTCAGCCATTCGCGGGGCATCGTGACGTTCGGTAAAATCTCGCTCCCCGATAATGAAGCGCGATTCGATAAACTTCCCGCCCATCTTAACATCCCCGCCCGCACAGCCAAGGCTCACAAACTGCTTTTGGAGAAAATGGACGATGAATTGTTTACGCCCTTCCATGAAATGAACAACGTCGTTTATAGCTTTAATGGAGCATTGGACGAAAAAACATCGCCCAAATCGCTGGCAATAATCGCCAGCGGCGTCGCGGCGGCTGATGCGCTGGAAATAATCAATAACAATCAGATATTCACCGATATAGACCTGCTTAAAATCGGCATAATACATCCGTTCCCCGCAGGAATCGTTAACGATTTCCTCAGCAGGGGCTATCGAAAATTGCTCATATTAGAAGAACTCGAGCCGATTGTCGAGGATGAAATCCGAAATCTGGCGCAGCGACATAAGTTGGACGTGGAAATTATAGGAAAAGGCTTCGCGGGACTATCCCGCGCAGGCGAATACAACATTAGCATCGTCAGTAAAGCGATTGAGAAATTTACGGCTCATCCAGTTAAGCGGAAAGCGCCGCTGCCTGCGGCGGATATAAAACGCTTTATGCAAAGCCTGCCGCCGAGACCGCCCGCGCTGTGCCCCGGCTGCCCGCACCGGGCTGCTTTTTACGCGCTGAAACTGGTTCTGGGCGCGGATGCGAGCGAAACGGTTCTCTGCGGCGATATCGGTTGTTTCGCTCTGGGCGCAATGCCGCCGTATCTGTTAATCGACACGATCCACCACATGGGCATGAGCGCGTCCATGGCGCAGGGGCTGTCGGAAGCTTTAGCGGCAAGCCGAACAGCGAAACAAAAAATAATCGCCCTCTGCGGCGACGGCACGGTTTTTCATTCCGGGATATCTTCGATCCTCAACGCCGTCTATACCAAAGCCAACATCACGCTGATCGTCTTCGACAATCGCACGATCGGCATGACCGGCCATCAGTACAATCCCGGTTCGGAACAGTTGGAATTAAC
Source organism: uncultured bacterium (assembly GCA_964635255.1). Taxonomy (GTDB): domain Bacteria; phylum Electryoneota; class AABM5-125-24; order Hatepunaeales; family Hatepunaeaceae; genus CAZWOY01. Next base: position 1,996 of record CAZWOY010000006.1, on the reverse strand, counting down.
CGAGCAGGTCGATTTGGCTGCATTATTAAAAGGCTTAGGCGTCGGTTTCGTCAAGACGGTCGATCCGAACGATTTAGGCAAATGCGCCGCCGCAATCGCCGCTGCAATCGATCATCAGGGAATGGCGGTTGTCGTCGCCCAATCGCCGTGCGTGTTCCTAAGGGAATTCAGGGACGCCGGCGCCTCAAAAAGCAAAGTCCAAGTCGATCCAAATCTGTGCAACGTCTGCCATAATCAAGACGATCCTTTGATTCAATGCTCGCGGGAATATTCCGCGGCGACCGATTTTGCAAAGGCGCGCGCTAAAGTTTTGGCTAAAAACCATATTCCTGCGGGCGAGCAGCTCTGTCCGGCGAACATCTGCAATCATGGATTTTATAACGCCCTTCTAGCCAACCGATACGACGAGGCTTTGAACATCGTCCGCGATAAAATGATCTTCGCCCACGTTTGCGGCGAGATCTGTCCAAAGCCCTGTGAATTTATGTTCGCCAAGGACGGAAAAGCGACTATTCCCATCCGCAGGCTGAAACATTTCGTCGCTGAAAATGCGGGTAACGCCTGGGATTTTTCAGTTCAAATCGAACGAATGGCTTCGGTGGAAAAAAAGAATAAGAACATCGCGGTAATCGGCGCCGGACCGGCGGGTTTGAGCGCGGCGTATGATTTGATCCGGACGGGATACGGCGTGACGGTATTCGAGAAAGAAAAAACCGCCGGCGGACTGCTGAAGTCCGCCATTCCCGGATTTAGAATCGATAAAGAGGCTTGCGACCGGGAAATTGGGATTCTTAACGATTTGGGAGTCGATTTCCGGTTTAATACGGCTTTGGGCAGAGACGTTCAAGTCGATAAACTTGCAGAGGATTTCGACGCTGTAATCATCGCCGTAGGCATGGCAATTTCAACCGCTCTGGACGAGATCGAAAAAAACGTTCCCGCTCGCAACCGCTTTCAGGCGATCGATTTCTTATGGGAATATAATCGGCAAAGTTTGGACGTCGAAACAAATTCGACGATCTTTGTCATAGGCGGCGGCAACAGCGCCATCGACGCCGCGAGAGCCGCCAAACATTACGGAGTTAGAGACGTTCAGATAATCTACCGCCGCAATCGCGAGGAGATGCCGGCGTTCGAAGAGGACGTCGAAGCCGCCCTTTCCGAAGGAGTCGAAATCAGGCACAATGTCGTCATCGATTCCTGCCATTCGAATTCATCGGGTAAAATCGACGTCTCGCTGAAGGCGTTCAAGGGCGATGAATCATTTGGCGAAACACAATGCGATTATATTATTTCAGCCATAGGTCAAAAAGGCGACGGCGCTATTCTGAACGGCGACGGCATTGAAACGGATTGGAACGATCGCATCATAGCCGGCGTCGAAACCGGCGGAACAAAACATGAAAACGTATTCGTCGCCGGCGATATCTGTGCGGACAACCACGTCAGCGTCATCGGCGCCATTGCCAGCGGGAAAAAGGCGGCGGCGGGAGTTCGGAAGCTGCTCGAAGGATACGCCTACCCTTACGAGGGAAACAAAGCGCTGTCCATCCTGTCCGAACACAACCGGATGAAGTCGGAATACAATCGATCCGAAGACAGCGTCGTCGATGAAGCGAGCATTGCAAACTTAGTCGCCGAGTTCGATCTATACCAGGGCTGCGGCAAGTGCAACCACTGCATTGAAAACTTCGGCTGCCCCGCGTTGCTGAAAATCGACGGCAAAGCCGTCATCGACGATTTCCAATGCACCCGCTGCGGATTGTGCATCGACGTTTGTTTGAATAATGCGATTAGTTATGTTTAAAGGAAAAGCAAACAAGGCTAACAGAGTGTTCGACTAATGGAGTACGCGAGCTTGCTGTATGAGAGCTTGCTGTATGAGAGCTTGCAGACGCCCTCGTCTGCAAGCTCCTGCAGGCTTCAACTTGCAGACGAGGTCGTCTGCAAGCTCCTGCAGGCTTCAACTTGCAGACGGGGGCGTCTGCAAGCTCCT
>CAZWOY010000005.1:23096-27560 GCA_964635255.1 uncultured bacterium | reverse complement strand
AGGCAGGGACGCCTGCCCTACCAGAGAAGTTTATTTTCATGTTCCGTGGCGAAGCGCGCTTCATGAATAATTACTGGGAAAATAAAGCTGCCCAATCTTCCCCTCTCTATCTGAAGGGGGATTCAGGGGAGCTGCATTTCTACGAAACAATATCCGCGTGCATCCGTTGCATCCGTGTCATCCGTGTTCCTATTTCTATACTGCGCCAAACGCTAATTGCTTATCGGTTCAAAATGCGACAGAAAGTGCGGTAAAGCCGGCGGACGATAGGCAAACTTCATTCCTTTCCATGGGCAGCTTTCTCGATTCGCATGAAACTCGCAGATCGACGCAGCTATATATTCCAGATGAAGATTAGTGTAAGTGCGGCGCGGGATAGCTAATCGGACGTAATCTTCATCGGGAGCCACCTTATCGGGTTTTCCCGTTTGAGGATTATAGTCGCCGAACATAACGGTTCCGATTTCACAGCAACGAATCCCGTAGCGGCGATACAATTCTAAAGTAAACGTTTGTCCCGGCAAATCTTCAGCGGCTATCATCGGTTTGCCGTCTTTTGTCCAGAATTCTCTGCCTTTAACGAAGACGCCATGCCCGCCGCATGGTTCCTTTACCGGTATTCCTTCGCCGTTTAGCCAGGTCCATAACTGTTTTACCTGATCGATGCGCTGTTTTACCCGCTTATCATCGACGCCTTCCCGCATTCCGACGGCGATCGCCTCAAGATCCCTGCCCGCTAATCCTCCATAAGTATAGAATCCCTCGACCTCGACCATGTGTTCCCAGAATAGACGCTGCAAAACGCTGTGTTTCGACGCGAGAAATCCGCCGATATTAACCATGCCGTCTTTTTTCGCCGACATAGTGCAGCCATCGAAATGGCTGAACATTTCCAGCGCAATCTCAGCAACCGATTTATCGGCGTACCCCGGTTCATTCTGTTGAATGAAATATGCATTTTCAGCGAACCTTGCCGCATCCATATAGAGCATTAACGGGGGGGCGTCCTCAATCAAGGGTTCATCGTCTTTTGCATAGTGATCGATCATTTCTCGGACCGCTCTCATATTGGACATAGAAACCGGCAAACCGCCGCTGGTGTTATTTGTAACTGTCAGCATTACAAGCATTACCTGGCGTCTCGACCTATCGTCGGCAAGAATCGCTTCTAATCTGTCCAAGTCGATATTCCCGCCGAAGATTTTATGTTCGAAATTCTGCGGTTTTTTTTGATCGACAACAAGCTGGTTTTTCTCAATTAACGCGGCATATTTGGTCTTGGTTTCCAGTTGTTTGCGAGTAGCGCGATCGGCGGCAGAGCTCGGATCGATTCCGAGTTCTTGAATTTCTTTTTGCGAAACGACGCCATGAAGCGCTACGTTTGAAGCGGTCGTATCGAAAAAAGAATTAATCAAAACTCGCCTTCTGCCAATTTCATGGAATTTTTTCGAATCCGAAACAAGGTTGTTCAGGACATAGAATAAAATATTTTCCGCCGCCCGTCCCTGATGAGTGGGCGTGATTAGATAATCCGCACCGATTGTGGATTTTATGCTATTCTCAAAATTTTCAAAACTCGTTGCTTGTGCATAAGACTCATCGCCTAACATCAATGCAGCCCATTGATGGTGGCTCATCGCTCCGGTACCGCTGTCGGTTAGCAAATCAATCAAAATTTCTTTAGCGGGTATATTGAAAACGTTAAAATAAGATCGTTTTAAAATTTCTTCGCGGCGCAGAATTGATTTTCCGTCAAAAGGATCGGCATAATTTATCGGTTCGACCATTTTAATTTTAAATGGTTCAAATTGTATCTCTTTAGGCGACTTCATTTAGCTTAGCAAATGCTCCTGGTTGTAACTGTGTCACCATGCAAATATTGCATGGACAAAATAGTTTAAACATAAAAAATATGTTTTAAATAAATAATACGCAAGTCATATAAACGCTGACAGGTTAAGTTTGAACTGAATCATAGATTTACCTCAGGAGGAGCGCAATCTTAAGTGAATATCAGTTGCGGTATATCTAAATTTATCTTATATTCTGAACATGGATGCAGGAAAAATAGCAGAAAAATTCGATTTAACGCTCGATCACATTGGGATAGCTGTTAAAAATATCGATGAATCGATATTTGCGTTTAAAGTAATTGGAATAACGCCGGGAGAACGAGAGATAATCGAGGATCAGGGCGTAGAAGCTTTGATGCTGCCTATCGGCGAGACCAGGCTCGAATTGCTGGAACCATTCAAGGACGATTCTCCCATCAGTAAATTCATCGATAAAAAAGGGGAAGGATTGCACCATATCGCCTTGAAAACTTCTGATGTGAAGCAAATTTTGAGTAAGTGCAGCGAGAATGGAATAAAACTAATCGATAAAGAGCCGCGCATCGGAGCCGGTGGGAAAAAGATAGCGTTCCTGCACCCAAAATCGACCAATGGCGTTTTAATAGAGTTGACCGAGTGAAAGTCAAGGCTGTAAGTTGGATGGTTGTAAAACGCTGAAACATTGTCGTAAGTTAAACCAGAAAACTAATTTACAATTTAGTATTTAATTTTGGATCATAAATGGCGAAGAAAGATTTGCGGATCGATACATTAGCTGTACACGGCGCAGAGTCAGGCGATCCGCACACAGGTTCAGTAGCGCCGCCGCTTTATCAGACATCGACTTTCTTTTTTAAGAATTCCGATCACGGCGAGAAACTTTTCAAAGGCGAAGCCGAAGGCTACATTTATTCGCGTTTAGGCAATCCGACTCAGGCTTGTCTTGAACGCCAAATCGCAGTTTTAGAAGGATGTGAAGCGGGATTGGCGTTTTCCTCCGGTTTAGCCGCTATATCCGCATTAGTGTTCACGCTCTGCGAAACCGGCGATAATTTTGTTTCATCCAATACTATATATGGAGGAACGCACGGTCTTTTTGCAAAACCTATGAAAAGACTTGGAATTGAAGCGCGTGAAGTTTTAGCGACGGATGTCAAGAACATTGAAACCGCAATCGATGCGAAAACGAAATTGATCTTTATCGAAACGCCGGCAAATCCAAATCTGGCGATTATCGATGTTGAAAAGTGCGCCGAGATCGCCCATAAAAATGGAATTCCCCTCGCGGTTGATAACACTTTCGCCACGCCGATTTTACAACGCCCTAAGGAATTAGGCGCCGATATAATCGTTCACAGCGCCACGAAGTATATCGGAGGGCATGGCGACGTAGTCGCGGGGCTTCTTGCCGGCGAAGAAGAGTTTATCTATGATGCAAGAAAGGAATCTATGAGCGAAATCGGTTTTTGCATCAGTCCTTTTAATGCCTGGTTATTGCTGCGCGGTTTGAAAACGCTTGGAGTTCGAGTGCACAAGCACTGCGTTAACACGGAGCATGTAGCCAACTATCTGGCGTCTCATCCGAAAATCAGCGAGGTTTCGTATCCCGGCTTGCCCAGTCATCCCGGACATGAACTTGCAAGAAAACAGATGAAGAACGGCTTCGGAGGAATGATCGCGTTCGAGCTAAAGGGATCCCGTGAAGAAGGAAAGAAATTCGTCGATTCAGTGGAACTTTGCACTCATGCAGTCAGTTTGGGAGATTGTGATACGCTTATTTGTCATCCTGCCAGCACTACGCACTCGACTTATTCGCCTGAAGAACTTCAACAGGCTGGCATTACCGATACAATGATCCGGATTTCCGTGGGCATAGAAGATCCTCGCGATCTATGCGATGATCTTGAACAAGCTCTCGAACGGGTCTGAAATTCTTTAACAAATCGGGATGGAAAATGTCTGAAATTCTGAACGATTCTCAAAAAGATTTAAGAAAGATCTTAGAAGATGCATCTCTTATAAGAGATTTAACGGACGATGAGATTAATGCACTCATCGAAATAGCCGAGGAAAAGAGATATGCTCGCGGAACCTGCATTATTATCGAAGACTCAAAGTCAAGAGATCTTTTTGTTTTAACCAAAGGTCGCGCTACCGTGCGATTATCGCTGCCATCGGATCGCGAAAAGGAAGAGATAGTCTATACCATGCGCGACGGTCAGGTGTTCGGCGAACTGTCCTTAGTTGACGGATCCCCGAGGTCGGCTACCATTAAAGCGGAGGATGATGTGATGACCTACCGTTTTGATTTTGAAAAACTAAACAATCTGATGAACGCCAATCCGCGGATCGGTTTTATCGTTATGCGAAACGTAGCCTCGATTATTTCCAACAGGATGCGCAACACAAACCTGCTTTGGCGCAATTCGCTTATATGGTAGCATTTTCTCCGCCGATTTTGAGAAGGTCATTTTAGTCTTTTTCATCCTCAATGTATAAATCCTCCAAATTTAGTTTTGCAGCGTTCTAAAAAGTAAGTTATCCCTTTAGTAGGGCAGGCGTCGCTGCCTGCCGGCGTTTAGTAGGGCAGGCGTCGCTGCCTGCCGGCGTTTAGTAGGGCAGGCGTCGCTGC
>CAZWOY010000005.1:0-22996 GCA_964635255.1 uncultured bacterium | reverse complement strand
CTGCCGGCGTTTATTACCCTTCAAACAGGCAGGCAGAGACGCCTGCCCTACCAAAGGAAATCTTTTATGATCTAAGCAATGACTCAAAAATTAATTTCAATTTAGCAAAATAAATCGATTTGTCTCTACCAGGATCAAACATAAACAGCGTTTTAGAGAGCAAACTGAATGCTTTGCCGGAATTGCCGGGGGTATATCTGTTCAAGAATAAAAACGATGAAGTTATCTACATTGGCAAGGCAAAAAATCTTAGAAACAGAGTACGCACTTATTTCACAAACACCGATGACGGCAGATATCAATACCCTAAACTTGTAGCCAATATTCGTGACCTTGACATTATATTAACTCGAACCGAAGTCGAAGCTCTCCGCACGGAATCTACTCTGATCAGGCTGCATCGGCCTCGCTTCAATGTGGAGCTGCGGGACGATAAAAGCTATCCATTTTTAAAAATCACCCGCGAACCTTTCCCAAGAATATATCTGACCAGAAAACCCCGAACGGAGGATGGCGAATACTATGGTCCTTATACCGATGTAAAAGCGACGAAAGGACTTATCCGAACCTTAAAACATATTTTGCAAATTAGAGAGTGCAAGTATCCATTAACGCCGGAAAATGCAAAAACCGGAAAATATAAACTCTGCCTCGATTATCATATCGGCAAATGCGGCGGACCTTGCGAAGGTTTGGTAGATATAGAAGAATATAAAAAAAACATCGACCGTTTTACAGGTTTTTTACAAGGCAGACACGATGAGATAATCGAAGAGCTTGAAACTGAAATGCGATTCTTAGCCAAGGATCTGAAATTTGAACACGCCGCCGATTTACGAGATCGAATTGAAACAGCCAAAAAATTCAGCGAACGCCAAAGAAAAGTATCTATAGAACCAATCGATCAGGATGCGATAGGATTAGTTCGCGAAGACGCTTATGCAGCATTATCCGTTATCAAAATTCGCAACGGCAGAATCATAGGGAAAAGCCCGTTTTATATGAACCGGACTGAAGGTTTGACCGAAGGCGAGCTTTTGGAGGCGTTTATTTCACGGCATTACAATCTTACCGATTCGCTTCCTAAAGAGATATTAATCGAGAAATCACCGCTGGATATCGACGTCCTCGAAACTTACCTGACTGAAAACGCCGGCCATCGAGTTTATCTTCGGATCCCGCAGCGAGGCGATAAATTCAGTTTATTAAAATTAGCGAAAATGAACGCCGAGCAATTGATGGCGGAAAAAAGACTGATGGCGGAAAAGCGCGATTTTATCCCAAGATCGCTGAAAGCGCTTCAAGAACATTTAAAGCTTACAAATCCGCCCGTTATCATCGAAGCGTTCGACATTTCCAATTTTCAGGGAACGGACAGCGTCGCTTCTATGATTATGTTTAAGGACGGAAAACCATATAAAACCGGTTATCGAGTTTTCAAAATAAAAACGGTTGAAGGCATAGACGATTTCGCATCCATCGGCGAAGCGGTTAAAAGGCGTTATGCGAGGCTAAAGCAAGAACTAGAAAAACAAGAGAACGCCAAAGAGAAAAGCGATGATATTAAGAAAAACGAGTCAAAGTTTCCCGATTTGATATTGATCGACGGCGGCAAGGGTCAATTGTCGCGAGCAAAAACCGAGCTGGATAAGCTAAAGCTTCAGAATATCCCAGTTATAGGGTTGGCGAAAAGACTGGAAGAAATTTTTCTGCCGGGCGATCCGGTTCCGCTTGCTTTGCCGAAGAGCTCTTCGGCTTTGCGATTGCTGCAGCAAGTTCGCGATGAAGCGCACCGATTTGCAATTGCCAAACATCGGATGCTGCGCGGTAAAAGGCAGATTAGATCCAAGCTCGATGATATCAAAGGCATAGGACCGGCGCGCAGGAACGCTTTATTAAATAGATTCGGATCCATCAAACAGATAGCTTTGGCGGACGTTGGCGAGATAGCTGAAGTAAAAGGAATGAACGAAAAAATAGCGCATACGGTAAAAAACACGCTTCAAGCCAATTAAAACGTTTTTTTTCGTTAAGTATTCTTAATATATCTCAAGATTCCTTGAATTTTCAATCGCATTAATGTATATTTTCAATTCGATATTTTAGTTTAAATTAAAACAGGCGATAGATGCCGGTAACAGACGACGTTAAGCTCGGCAAGAACGTTAAAATATTTCAACCCGATTTGGTTAATCTTTATGGATGTTCCATCAAGGATAATACTAAAATCGGCGCGTTTGTAGAAATTCAGAAGAACGCCTTTATTGGCGCTCAGTGCAAGATATCTTCGCATTCCTTTATTTGCGAGGGAGTAACTATCGAGGATGAAGTCTTCATCGGACATGGAGTTATTTTCATAAACGATAAAGTTCCCCGCGCAGCAGCGGACGGAGCCTTGCAGACGGAAACGGATTGGGAAGTCGTGCCGACGTTGATTAAGAAAGGAGCTTCCGTGGGGAGCGGCGCGATTATTTTGTGCGGCGTTGCCATCGGCGAGAAGGCGATGGTCGGCGCCGGAGCGGTGGTTACGAAAGATGTGCCGGATAATGCTGTGGTGGCGGGCGTGCCGGCAAGACTAATAAGAAAGTAAACAATCGATTGAACAAATCGATCAAAAAAAAAGGCATAAAATTGATTAAAGTTGGCGTTATCGGATACGGCTACTGGGGACCGAACTTAGTCCGGAATTTTAATGCGGCTGATACTTCGGAAGTAAAATACGTATGCGATTTAGATTCGAAGCGTTTAAATACCGTAAAAAAGCTTTATCCTAAAACAGAATTGACTTCGGACTTAGACCAGGTTTTAAAAGATCCGGAAGTCGATGCGGTAGCTATTGCTACGCCGGTATCCACTCACTTTGACTTGGCGCTTCAGAGCCTGAAAGCCGGTAAGTGCGTTGTCGTCGAAAAACCGCTGTCAGATTCTTCGGATAAGTGTCAGCAATTGCTGGATGAAGCGGATAAGCAAAATCTGACATTGATGGTCGATCATACATTCCCTTATACCGGGGCTGTGCGCAAGATAAAGGAATTGGTCGAAACAGGGCAGTTGGGCGATATCTATTATTATGATTCCGTGCGCGTTAATCTTGGACTGTTTCAGCACGACGTTAACGTTATTTGGGATTTAGCCGTTCACGACCTGTCGATTATCGAATTTTGTTTGGCTGAAAAACCGGTTTCGGTATCGTGCGTTGGGATTAATCATTTGCAAAACCAGCCGGAGGACGTCGCTTTTTTAACGCTGTTTTTCCAAAACAACTTAATCGCGCACGTCAACGTCAATTGGCTGGCTCCGGTTAAGGTTAGGCATACTCTCGTCGGCGGAACTCAGAAAATGGTCGTTTACAACGATCTGGAACCAGCCGAGAAAATAAAAATTTACGATAAAGGCATTTCCTTAGAAACGGACAGGGAGAGCATTCATGCCATGCGCGTTGGGTATCGATCCGGCGATATGATAGCCCCGAAACTCGACGGCGCCGAAGCGTTGAAATTGATGGTCACGCATTTCGCACATTGCATAGAAACAGGCGAAAAGCCAATGACAAACGCCGAATCGGGAGCGAGAATCGTAAGAATTATGGAAGCCGCTACCGAATCGATGAAAAATCACGGAAAACCGGTCGAACTCTAAAGAAGGTTTAGTAGGGCAGGCGTCCCTGCCTGCCGGAACTTGTAACTTATAAGGCAGGCGGGGACGCTTGCCGGGATTTAAAACTTGAAAGGCACGCAGGGACGCTTGCCGGGATTTAAAACTTGAAAGGCACGCAGAGACGCTTGCCGGGATTTAAAACTTGAAAGGCAGGCAGGGACGCCCGCCCTACCGATTATAGTTTTTAGAAGGAAACTAAATGGTACCATTCGTAGATTTAAAAGCTCAATACGCGAGCATTAAGGAAGAAATACACGAAGCCTTGCAAAAGGTTTTAGACAATACGGCGTTTGTTCTGGGTCCCTCGGTTGCGGACTTCGAAGACAAATTCGCCCAATATGTTAACGCAAAAAACGCGGTTGCCGTCAATTCCGGCACGAGCGCGCTGCATTTGGCGCTACTCGCCGCCGGCGTCAAGCCGGGCGACGAAGTCCTTGCCCCGGCAATGACGTTTATCGCGACCACCGCAGCGATCGAATATGCAAACGCCAAACCGGTCCTGGTGGACGTCCATCCGGTGCATTACACGATGAATCCCGAACTGATCGAAGAAAAGATCACGGAAAAAACCAAAGCGATTATGCCGGTGCACCTCTACGGGCAGCCTGCGGACATGGATCCAATTATGGAGATCGCTCGTAAACATAACTTGGTCGTTGTCGAGGACGCCGCTCAAGCCCACGGCGCCGAATACAAAGGCAAACGATGCGGCTCCATCGGCGATATCGCCGGTTTCAGCTTCTATCCGGGCAAGAACTTAGGCGCTTACGGCGAAGGCGGCGCCGTCACGACCAATAACGGCGAATTCGCCGAAACCGTAAGAATGCTGCGCGACTGGGGGCAAAAAGGCAAGGGCAACCATGTCTTAAAGGCGTTCAACTACCGCATGTCCGGATTTCAGGGAGCCGTTCTGGGCGTAAAAATGAACTACATCGAGCCATGGACGGAAGGACGCCGGAGGGCTGCGAAGAAATACGACGAACTTTTAGCCGGCAATGAAAATATTGTCGCTCCGGTCCAAATGGATTACGCGCGGCATGTGTATCATGTTTACGGAATTTTGGTAAAAAACAGAGACGAGTTGCGAGCAAAGTTAGACGAAGCCGGAGTTCAGTCGGGAATTCATTACAATCAGGCGATTCATTTGCAGCCGTGCCTGGCGGAACTGGGTCATTCGAAAGGCGATTTTCCGGTTGCGGAGCGGATTGCGGGGGAAGAGCTCTCGCTGCCGATGTTTCCGGAGATAACAACCGATCAGGTTGAGGAAGTATTTCAAAACTTGGCGCGCTGACATGCAATTTGAAAAACCGGGCATGAATCCTAAGCGGATTTTGAGGTTGATACGAAAGTCTATTGAAAGATGCGATTTACGCTTAGAAAATCTTGTGATTCTTACTGAAGCCGCCTCAGGCGCTTTCATAGTAACACCGCTAATTGCGGCAATGGCAGGCGCGAAACATGTTTACGCACTGGCTAAAAGTTCGCGCTGGGGGTTAGCTGAAGAAATTGCCAAAGATACTTATTTTCTTGCAGAAATGGCGGGCGTGAAAAACAGGATTGAAGTAATAACTGAAAAATCGAAGGAAATCGTCGAAAAAGCCGATATCGTTACAAACAGCGGTCATGTCCGTCCCATCGACAAGGAAATGATAGGCTGGATGAAACCGACCGCCGTTATACCTTTAATGTACGAAGCCTGGGAATTTCGCGAGACGGACGTTGATTTGGCGGCATGCAGAGTAAAAGGAATTGCGGTTGCCGGTACGAATGAAAGACATCCCGATATCGACGTCTTTTCTTTTTTAGGAGTTATGGTCATTCAGCAGTTAATCGAAGCCGGTTTAGACGTCTGGGGCATAAACGTACTTTTACTATGCGACAATCCATTTGAAGAATTTTTGACTCAGGTTTTAACAAAAAGCGGAGTAACGGTTAGGAATGTAAAACACCCGCGTGAGATCATCGACGAGGATATTAAAGATATGGACGCCGTAATTATCGCCGCAACGCCGCCGAATGAGATTGCTTTTGAGCCCAGCGTTCTTAAAAAAATGACTGAAATGTCGCCCGGATTTGTGGTCGTTCAATTTTGGGGCGATATCAATCGGAAAACTTTGTACGATTCGTCGGTGCCGGTTTGGCCGTTGCGAGAACCTAAAAAGGGGCATATGGGTATTCTGCCATCTGAAATTGGACCGGATCCAGTTGTGAGACTTCAAACAGGCGGATTGAAGGTTGGCGAAATCCTAACGAATAGCAACCAAAATATATCGAAAACAGATTTAGAATATATACAAGAAATTAACGCAGGTTAAAAACGGGAACTAGGTAATAATAAATTGTAAATGAATAACTTAGCCTTTAAAAATGCTTTGAACAATTTCCATGTAAGCCAACTAATCAAACATTGGCCTCACAAAACAATCACGGAAAGCGATAACAATTTATTTTGCCTATTGACAATGAACCATCATCCGGTTCATTTAGATAAGGAATTTTGTAAAACGCATCAGCATGGTAAGATACTTGTTGTCGGAACGTATGTTCTGAGTCTTATCGTAGGTATGACGGTTTCCGATATTTCGGGCGCCGCTATTGCAAATCTAGAATATGAAAAAGTGATACACGAGGAACCGGTTTTTATCGGCGATACTTTAAGAGCTGAAACTGAAGTGCTGGACGTCAGAGTATCCAAATCGAAACCGGATCGAGGCGTATTATTCGTAGAAACGATTGCTTACAATCAAAAAGATGAGAAAGTGTTAACTTTTAGGAGGAAAGTTCTTCTACCGGTTGAACTTCCTGAAAACAAATTCAGTTAATTTTAATACGGTTGTATTTTGGCAAAAACATACGAAGGACCTTGGGTACTGAGATCGTTGCTATTTGTACCCGGACACATAGAGAAAATGGTCAATAAGGGTTCAAGCTTAAACGCGGATTGCGTTGTGCTTGATCTCGAAGATGCAGTACCCAAAGAGAATAAATCTGAAGCAAGATCGCTTATTCGACGGGTTTTGGAAGAGGAAATATATAAAAACAAAACCGTATTTGTGAGGATAAATCCACTTGAAACTGGATTAACACTCATAGATTTGGATGCTGTCGCTTGTGAGCAATTGCACGGATTTATTTATCCTATGGCTTATACTCCCGACAACATCAAGAATTTTGACGCTCAACTTAGACTGACTGAAATGAAATTGGGATTGCCAATAGGTCATTTCTCGCTGATAATATTGATTGAGACGCCACTTGGCGTTATCAACGCCTATCAGATAACGACTGCTTCAGATCGTGTTGTTGGTCTTTTATTTGGTTGTGAAGATTACTTAGCAGAAATGCAGGCGCGTCACAGTGAAAATGATGTAAGTTTACATACTCCTCGAGCGCAAGTTGCCCTTGCTGCACGCGCTGCGGGAGTCGAACCTATCGATACGCCTTATGTAAAAGTACATGATCTTGTTGGACTTAGAGATTTTGCTCAGCGCGCGCGCGATTTAGGTATGGCAGGAATGCTCATAATGAGTCCGAAACAAATTGAAATTGCGCATGAAGTTTACACACCCGATGCAGAAGAAGTCAATTTTGCGAAAGACGTTGTTCAAGGTGCTGAGAAGGCTGCACAGGAAGGTCGAGGAATTTTAATTGTGAATGATAAGTTTATTTCACCACCGACCCTTAAAGGAGCAAAACTAATATTAGATAGATACAATACAATAAAAAAAATAGAGCAAACGAATAAGATTATTTAAAATCTACATTTTTTTATACTGATTTCGATATTGCATGAAATATCGTAACATAATCGTCAACCTACTTAAGGTCATATTTGCCTTTGTTCTTGTAATCTGGTTAATCCAATCAGATCGCCTTGATTTCTCTTTTCTCTTAACTTGTCAAATAAACCTTTTACTAATTTCTGCATTTCTTTTAGTTTTACTTGATATTTTTCTCCAATCCATTAGATGGTGGTGGTTTTTAAGATCACAACATATTAATATTCCACTAATTAGAGCTATAAGCCTAATGTGGATAACTTCATTTTTTATGTTCTTTCTTCCTGGAACTTTAAGTGGCGAAATTATCCGTGGGTATTACATTGTTCGAGATTATCCTAAATCAAAAACGGCAAGTCTCAGCACGGTATTTGTCGATAGACTCGTCGGTTTTTTTTCGTTGTTTTTGCTTGGAGCTTTTTGCGCCTTAAGCATTTTTTTACTCAATATGCCTACTCCTGGTTTGATAAAGCACTCAGCAATTTTTATTTTTATATTCATAATTGTGACGTTTATAGCAACATTTCTCTTATTTTATCCCAAAACACAGAGATTCATGTTTTCTATTTTGCCGGGCAAAATCCGGGCAAACATTCGCAGTATTTTAGTAAATTACCGATTAAGCTTAAGAATCATAATGTTCGGTATTTTGATCTCTTTCTTATCGCATTTAACTGGGGCGGGTTATTTTGTAATCATTTCTCATTACTTAGATTCAGCAGTTTCCTTTTTACAGGTTCTGATCATAAGACCATTTATCATAATTGCCAATTTTCTCCCAATTACACCCGGAGGATTGGGCGTAGGCGAAACGACCTCGTCAGTTTTATTCAATCAGTATAATATCACAACCGGAGCTGAAATAGTTTTGGTTTCGCGAGTTTTAAACCTGTTGGCAAGATTGCCTGGCGGTATAATATTTTTATTTTACAAGAAAAACATTCAGACAAATTTTCCCGCTTTAGATTCAGATAGCTATAAGGCGTAAATGCTTTCGATAGTAACACCGGCATTCAACGAAGAAAAAAGTTTGCCTATTCTTCATAAAAAACTTATCGAAGTAATGGAGCAAACAGATACCGAATGGGAATGGATTATCGTTGACGACCATTCCGTTGATAATACTGAGAATGTTATTCAGGAAATGGTTGCCAAAGACGAACGGATAAGAACTTTCAGGCTGTCTAAAAACTTTGGAGCCTGGGCTGCAATGAAATGCGGCATCGACAAGGCACGTGGCGACTGTCTCGTTAATATGGCTGCAGATATGCAGAATCCACCGGAAAAGATTCCTGAACTCTTACAACAATGGAAAAACAGAATACAAGTACTTTGGGGTTTACGAGAAAAACGGGAGGGCGAACCTTTGACTGTAACTTTGCCGGCGAAATTATACCATTGGATTTTCCGTAAAACGACATTCATGAAAAACATGCCGGATCAATTTGGCGATTATTACATGATCGACCGCGTTGTTATCGAAGCAATCAAACAATTTAAGGAATATAATCTTAGTATAATTTACACGTTGGTCTGGATGGGATTTCGCTGCGAATATTTCACTTTCGTAAGAAAGCCAAGGATCCATGGTTCTTCCGGCTGGAGTTTCAGCAAGAAGATTATTGCCATGATTGATTCACTCCTATTATACAGCTATTTTCCGATAAGATTTATTTCTTATAGTGGCATTTTCGTGTCCATACTCGGCTTTTTATTCGCATTTAGGATCATTTTTAAGGCAATACTTGGATACGCTCAGTTCGAGATGGGTTGGCCCTCATTGATGGTTGTAATGTTGCTTCTATCGGGATTCCAGATGATAATGTTAGGCATTGTCGGCGAGTACCTTTGGCGGACAAATTATGAGGTAAAAAAAAGACCGCAGTATTTGGTGGAAAAACAAATCGACTCTCAAATTGGCGTTTCACAAGAAAACAGAGAGGCTTAAGTGAATTTTGCTTATCGTAAATTGAAAGAGATTAAAATGTCGCCAATTCTACTGTCGAGTTTAGCGCGGGATTTTAATCTATCACTCATCGGGGAAGATTTTGAAATTGTAAAAGTTGGAACATTAGTTACTGAAACAAAATTTCTATCTCAGACTCTAACTTATGTTTTAAACGAGAATTATCTTCAAGAAGCCATTAATTTAGGATTTAAAGCGGCTATTGTCCCCAAATATCTTGCGGGCAATATTCCAGAAGGATTTTCAGCTTTGGTTTCAGAAGAGATCAATCCGGAAGAGATGTTGTTTAAAATGCATATAGAATGTTATGAGAATAACAAGTGGGAAAAGTTTGAATCGCGGATTGGAAGCGGCAACAAGATTGCCTCAACAGCGGTTATCCATGAGTCGGTAATTATCGGCAATAATTGCAATATCATGGATTATGCTGTCATTTTTCCAAATACGCGCCTTGGAGATGGAGTAGTCTTAGAACCGCATACTACGATTGGCTTAGAGGCATTAATGTGCGTTTATATCGATGGACATTTAGTAGTAGTTCCATCTGCAGGCGCCACATGGATAGAAGACAACGTTGTAATTGGAGCTTCGTCCGTTGTAAAAAAGGGTCTTTTTGGCGATTATAATTACATCGGTTTTGAGTCGAAGATTGCTCCTCTTGCGGCCATAGGCCATATTGTGAAGATTGGGGATAGATCGCGCGTATTGAGCAATGCAAATATTGCCGGCAGCGCGCGAATTGGCAACGATGTTAGAATTGCTCCAGGCGCTTCTATTTTGCAGGCGTTAGACGTCGATGACAATTCATTTGTCGGATTAGGCGCAGTTGTAACCAAGAACATACCTCAAAGTGCAATTGTTTTCGGCAATCCTGCAAAGATTCGCGGCTGGGCTTGTTGTCAGAAGAAACTTAATATAGAAAACGATCATGCGACTTGTCTCTTTTGTGGTAAAAGCTATATTGTGAGAAATGGTCAACTCGTTCGGATTTCTTAAATAATGCATTTCGAAGGAAAGAATGACGGCGGGGTATCTTTACATATTGTTAGCAATCGTCGGAACCGCCGCAGGCCAGACATTCATAAAAGCGGCGAGCGCCCGGTTAAACGCCATTTCAGTGAAGAAAATTGTCTTCTGCCCATTTATCTATTTCGGCTTTGTCTCAATCGCAATCGTGCCGTTTTTTGTAAACTTAGCTTTAGACTCCATCCCACTATCGCTGGTTTACGCCTTTACCGGAATCCATTTCATAACCGTTCCGATATCCGCGCACGTTTTTTTGAGAGAAAAATTAACCCGGAATACGATAATCGGCATGGCGTGTGTTGCTTTTGGGGTGGTTTTGTTTAATATTTAAGGTTTTAAGTTTGAGTTTTCCATCTTAAAAGGATACTTTGCTTTGTCAAATGCCAATCGCTTCCTAATCAACGGTAGCGCATACTTCATCGGTTCGGAGTTAGTAGGTCAATTAACAAATCCGACGCAGAAATACTAATTGTAGATAACCTTGTTAACAGGAAGCACACAAACATCGAAAACCTTCTGATAAAAAAGTTTCGAAGCTTGCTGAGCACAAAGTTAATACCTATAAAATCTTTTGCCCGGTGAAGCTTTCTCGCGAAGGTTGTTATTTTTAATAGTTGTCAATACAGGAGAAACAACTTATGGAAAGATCGAAGTTTTTATATAGTTTACTCAGATTGTCAAGTCTGTACAATACATTTGTCAAGATTATTGCTACCGATAAATATTGGAATCTGGTTCCAGATTTTATAAAGGCAAATCCAGGTCGGAAGAATTTTCTTGACCTGGGCTGTGGCACTGGGTTTATACTGGATTCGCTGCCAGAGGATATAGATTATTTAGGCATTGATTATAGTAAAGAATACATTGATAGTGCCCGGACAAAGTACGGTGATCGAGGATTGTTTTTATGTCTTGATTTATCTAATGCTGATATCGACGAAATTCTCACACATTTTAAAGAAGGTATCGATATAGTTTGGATGGCAGGATTATTACATCATCTGCCTGATGGGGCTGTTCAAAACCTTGTTCAACAGGTAAGAAAGATTGCTAAAGAAAAGACTATCGTAAGAACTGGTGATCCTACTTATTCCCAAAATCAGAGTTTTTTATCGAAATACTTAGTGTCAAGAGACCGTGGTAGGTTTGTGCGCAGTCCCGAAGAGTATGCTAGTTTTTTCGAGAATGAGGGTTTTACTGTCCAAGTCGAAGTACGAAACGACCTACTGAGAATCCCTTATGATCATTGCTTTATGAGATGCAAATTAACTGATTAGATGCCTCTTAGTAAAAGGTATTTTTCTTATGTGAATAACATATTAAGAATTGAACTATCTTGTAAGAAACTTCGATTTCAATTTTAATGTAAGTTACATTTGCTTCAAATCTTCTACTATTATGTACTTTCCAGTATTATTTATTGCTTTTATGTAACAAATTCATATATTTATAACTAAAACGAAGTAGTCCTAATGTTTAATAATGGCAATATGCAAGTGCATGCATTTAAACGCTTCCTAATAACCGGCGGAGCCGGCTTCATCGGAATTGTTAGCAATAGTCGGAACCGCCGCAGGCCAGACATTCATTAAAGCGGCAAGCGCCCGGTTAAACGCCATTTCAGTAAAGAAAATTGTCTTCTGCCCATTTATCTATTTCGGCTTTGTCTCAATCGCAATCGTGCCGTTTTTTGTAAACTTAGCTTTAGACTCCATCCCACTATCGCTGGTTTACGCCTTTACCGGAATCCATTTCATAACCGTTCCGATATCCGCGCACGTTTTTTTGAGAGAAAAATTAACCCGGAATACGATAATCGGCATGGCGTGTGTTGCTTTTGGGGTGGTTTTGTTTAATATTTAAGGTTTCGTTAAGTACCTTGCTGTAAAAGAAAGAGTTTGCTTTGTCTGTGAGATCTACAACACTATCTTATTATATGTGTTGCCCGTTTAGTAAGCTCGGAGTTAGGTCAATAACTATTGGAAACTGATTCGGAGAAATCGTTGTCTAAATCAAGGATTAATACATGAATCCTTTTAAAAAAGAAAATTTTCACAAACTACTCATCTTTATTTTTATTTTCGGCGCCATAGTCCGTTTATCATCGTCATTTACGATTCAACACTTTTTTGCCGATACTTTGGATTCTTTTCAAAGAGCATTTGGATTAGAAACCGAATTTAATCACGAAGAACCGCTGAGCGGTTGGCAGGAGGCTTCGGAAATAAAAGAAGAGTTTGAACCGAAAGGATTTCCTATAGCATTTTGGCTTGAATTGATACCCAGAGAACCAGTAGGAACGCCTTATTGGCCGCTACTGAACATTTTTTTCCATATCTTCGGATTTCATATTTGGACAGGATTATTACTTAATTTTTTAATAGACGTCTTTATATTCTTCTTTCTTTATATTTTCGCACTTGAGGTTTTCAAATCGAGATTTGAGGCCTCTATCGCAGTTGGAATTTGGTTCCTTTCGCCTGCTATGATTCGTGCGGCATTGCAGACACGATACCATGAACTGTTTGCGTTAATTGCTATAATATTTGTATGGAGAGTAGTAAAATTTGTAACTATTGAAAAAAAGCATATTATTAGAGAATCCATTATTTTGTGTTTTCTGACAGTACTTGGTACGTTCAGTTGGATATATTTTTCCATTGTTGCATTTTGCAGCGGTCTTTACCTTATGGTAAAGCTCATAATTTCAGATTACAGAAGATTTATTATTTCCGTAGTATCAATAGGCGTCGGCTGTCTCCCATTTATATTTTTTACAGATTTTTTTGACCAAATTAGCTTGCCTAAAGAATTCAGAGCAGATGGAGCTGTCCCCGGATACGATGATAAGTATGGACGAACAATTAGAGCCGTTAGTATGTTGGCTAATTTTGTATTTCCACGATTTTTCTTAAAGTCAATATATTCGCATTCTTTTGGTTTCTGGGAAATACTGCTGATTCTTGTTTTTATCTCAGTTTTCTCATTTTTTGCCTTTAAATTTGTAAAATCCATTTTAGTCAGATTCAAGCATATTAATTTCCGGCAAATTATACGCGATTCCAGCTTTTCGCCTTTTTTCTTTTTCATTACAATTTACGGGATAATGTTACTAATGCATTTTGGAAAATATAACGCTAATCAGCACATGATAGAGGAACATCTTGTCCATGTTTGGTTGTTTTTGCCATTAGCTTTGGTGTATTTAATAAGAATTTTTAAAACTCAGAAAATTGTCTTTTATGTGTTAATTTCATGGTTTTGTATTTCTAGTTTTACTCTATCTATTAACTATTTTAATTCTTATTTAAGTAATGCCAATCACGATATAAAATTTCTAAACTCAAAAGTAAATAAAATCTTTAGAGATGACCTTTCTATTGTAAATATATTACCGCATATTCCAGATGATAAATTAGTATTTTACGGATTAAAAAGACAACTTGTTAAACGACCTGAATTGTGGTTGGATAGTTTAAATAATACGGCGTTCTACCATACGAAAAGACACTACGATGATCAAAGCAGCCGCGATTTGTTGATGCAAATGATAGAACAAAAATATACTATGGAGAAATTTAAGAGTGAACATTTTAGATCTTCCCTCGGAACAAAAGAAGTTTATTATTTAAAAAAGAAAAATATTGAATGAGTTTAAAATTATAATTCATGAAAATCTTCATTAAATTAGTGAGTTTTTATATATGCTTCATTCGAAACGCTTCCTAATAACCGGCGGCGCCGGCTTCATTGGATCGGAGCTGGTCGGCCAGCTTGCCGGATCGAAGGTTGAAACCGTCGTCGTCGATAATCTCGCGAATGGCAAGCGCGCAAACATCTCCGATTTTCTAAATGGCTCTGTTTCGCTGGAGATTGCAGATATCAGAGACGATAATGAGATGCGGCGTTTGCTGAAAGATATCGACGTCGTGTTTCATCTCGCCTGCCTCGGAGTCAGGCATTCGATCCATTCGCCCTTAGAAAACCATGAAGTCAACGCCTCAGCAACGCTCAGCCTGCTGAAACTTTCTCGAGAAGCGGGAGTGAAGCGGTTCGTTTACGTATCGAGCTCGGAAGTTTACGGTACGGGCAAATATATACCCATGACCGAGGATCATCCGACATTTCCGCATACGGTTTATGGAGCTTCAAAATTAGCCGGCGATTGTTATACTCGCGCCTTCGGAAAGACTTATAATTATCCCGTCGTCGTCGTAAGACCTTTTAATTGCTATGGACCTCGCAGCCATCATGAAGGCGATTGCGGCGAAGTTATTCCAAAGTTTATCTTGCGGGCAATGGCGGGTAAATCGATGGTTGTGTTCGGTGATGGAAATCAAACTCGAGATTTTACTTATGTAAGCGATACGGCACGGGGCATTTTGTTAGCCGGTTTAGCGGATAATCTGGTGGGACATACACTGAACATTGGATTTGGAGGTGAAATTTCGATCAACGAACTGGCAAAGACGATCGCAAAAATTCTAGACTTGGAAAAGTCCTCGATCGAACACAACACACCCAGACCCGGCGACGTCCTTAGGTTGTTTGCCGACACTGCAAAAGCGGAAGAATATATCGGTTTTAAGCCTAAATATACTCTAGAGGAGGGCTTGCGAGCCCTGATCGAATGGTACCGTGAAAAAAACATCGATCCAAACGAGGCGTTAACTGATGAGATAGTGCAAAATTGGATCGTCGAATAGATTTGTTATGAATAACTCCGATTCCTTCATTCCCTTAGCAAAACCGTTCTTTACGGACAAAGAAGAAAAAGCGGTTGCAATTATCCTCAAATCCGGCTGGGTGACTCAAGGTCCAAAAGTCAAAGAATTCGAAGAAAACTTTGCGGAATATACCGGCGCGAAACACGCATGCGCTGTTTCAAGCTGCACAGCGGCGCTTTTTTTAGCGCTTAAAGCGGTTGGAGTTCAAGACGACGACGAAGTCATTACCGTCAGCCACTCTTTTATAGCAACTGCCAATAGCATCCGACACCTGAACGCCATTCCTGTTTTCGTCGATATCGATCCTAAGACGTTTAACATGAATCCGGATTTAATCGAACCGGTGATAACCGATAAGACTAAAGCAATTCTATGCGTTCATCAGGTTGGCATGCCGTGCGATATGAAGTCGATCATGGAAATCGCCGGCAAACATGGCTTGCCAGTGGTTGAGGACGCAGCTTGCGCCGCTGGGAGCGAAATATTTTGGAACGGTGCATGGCAGAAAATCGGAAATCCGATCGGCGACGCGGTATGTTTCTCGTTTCACCCGCGCAAAATACTAACCACCGGCGACGGCGGGATGATTACGACAAACAACGCCGGCTTCGATGAAAAATTCCGGCTCTGGAGGCAGCATTCGATGAGCGTGCCGGATACGATCAGGCATAGTTCTAAATCGGTTGTTATCGAGGAATACACTGAACTGGGATATAATTTCAGGATGACCGACGTTCAGGCTGCAATCGGCATTGAACAGTTGAAGAAGCTTCCTGAAATGGTTAAAAGACGGCGAGAACTTGCCGATAATTACAGGCGTCTTTTAAAGGACATGCCTGAAATCGGTCTGCCTGAAGAACTGGAATATGCCAAATCGAATTGGCAGAGTTTCATAATCAGGCTGCCCGAAAAGTACGAACAAATGAAGGTTATGCAGCATTTGAAGGACAGCGGCGTCGCGACGAAACATGGCGTCATGTGCGCGCATCGGGAACCGGCGTATCAGATTGAACCTTGGTCTTGCGGGAATTCGGATTGTGATCATTCGCAGGGAAGCTGTCAGAGATTAATTGAAAGCGAAAGGGCGCAGGAGGAATATATTATTTTACCGCTTTTTCATGCTTTGAAAGAAAAACAACAAAACTACATTGTAAATACGTTAAAAGGTTTTTAAAATGAGCAACTTTAACGCAACCAATGAATTTAAACCAAAGTTCTTTAAATGGTTAGATCAACCGTCATTTGTGGTTCTCTTTTTTATATTTTGGGGATTATTAGCGTCAGTTCAGTTTTATATTCGTGGGGAGGATAGCTTTATTCGCGTTGGAGACAATGCTGATGCAAACCACCCCAATAAATATTCAGAAGTAAATTTTCCTAATTTATCTCCTGATCATAAATGGAACCATTTTTCTTTATGCGGTTATTATTTATTACCAAGTAACAAAATATATAGATTTCTACAGACAATATTTCCCGGTTATTTAGGCAACGCAGTGCTAATGATTCTACAAAGAATTATCGCAGGATTATTCATGTACCTTTTGTTGAGACGAACTCTTCGACTTGGACAAATAGAATCCTTTAGCGTTGGACTCTTTTATCCATTTTTATTTGCACATTTTGAATTAGGAATATATCACCAGCTCGGACAGCCCGGTTTACCGATGTTCATTTATTTTGCAGATATATTGTTACATGAAAAAAGGAAGTGGATAACAATAATCGGAATTGTATTAATTGCGTTAGTTTTTGCTAATATAACCTCATTATATTTATCGCAACCTTTTCTGTTATTTTTTATTTTTTTATTTTTCGTGTTTTTTAAACCCACGCCACTTAAGCGATTATTGCCAATAGGCGCTATTTTTATCGTTTCTTACTTAGTTTTCATAATGCCAAGCGTAATTGAGTCTTTACAATTGAAAGACGTCTCTACCAAATCATTGAAGGAATCTCAAAGTTTTCAACTTATATCTATCAGTGATTTCAAAGGCAAGGGTATATGGAAAATTATCAGAATGGAATATATTCCTTTATTTATTGTATCACTTGCCTTCTTAACTGGCGCGTTAAGACGACGTTTATATGTACTTTCGCTTATTACACTCTTTTTTTGCAGTGTTGTTGTATGGTTTTTTCCATATTTCTTTGGTGAAGTTTTAAAAATAGGCGTCACCAAGTCTATTAATATAACCAGATTTCACTTCAGCAGCTATTTCTTCCTGTCAATTCTAATTGCAGCAAGTGTTCGACATTTACTCAATATAATTTCAACGTCCAATGCTATAAAACAACGCTTAATTCCTAAGTTTTTAGTTATTGTTACGGCTTTGATTACAGTAGGATTTTTTGGAATTAGTTATTTGCTTTTTATACGTCGATTGCCATTTCAAGTAGGCAAACCTATTATGATAGACCAAAATGATTTGTTAACAATTGTTGTTGTTACTTTTGTTATTTTAATAGGAGTGTTTATATGGTATATAAGAAATCCCGAATTAATTTATAAAAAGGCTATTTTATTTCTAATTCTTGTAATGCCGCTTTATGGAGTTACAAAAATGTTGCAAACTGGGATAAGCGATCTTATTTCAAATCAAAGGTATTCTATCCTGTATAATCTACCCACATATAAGCGTATCGCCCCAAAACAGCAGAACGAACCATTATTTAGAGTAGGAAGTATATTTCCAGATTTCTTAAGGCATCCAGCCTGTTTAACAGTTTCAGGTTTAGAAACTGTGGATGGCCGTGCAAGTATGTATTCTCTTCGTTACCAAAAATACTGGGGTGAAGTAATTGAGAATACTTTGAGATACACCAAAAATTGGCATGGAAGAAAAGAGTTGCTTCGGTTAGGATCTCATGGATCCACTGAACAACCGCCCGACAGAGATTTCAGTGAATTGTTCAATCTTAATCTATTGTCATTAGCAAACACAAAGTATTTCTTTACTGAATATACAATATCTGATTCTTCTTTAAAACAACTAGAGAAAAAAACAGATGAGCAATTATACATTTATGAAAATCCAAATGTCCTACCACGATTTATTCTCACCCATTCAGCAGTGGTTTTTCAAGATTCTCTAAAATTGCTAGATTCTCTGTCAAATTCGAGTATTCTAACATTAAGAAATATTGTATTTTTAGAGGCTAACTACCTCCCAGAATTTATTCCCGAGACTTCTGATAGTATTTTCTTACAGGATTCAATATCTGTTGAAATATATCTATCTGATTATATACGGTTAAATGTCAAATCAAAACTAAATGGCGTTTTAATCGTTTCAAACAATTATTCGCCATTCTGGCGCGCAAAAGTAAACAACACCCTAAAAAAAGTCGTGCCAGCCGACTTTACATTCCAGGGCGTTGCCGTACCGGCTGGTGAAAATGTCGTGGAACTGGTTTATGCGCGGGATGAAAAGGATATAGATAAAATAATCCGGCGGAATATCGAATACGCTGAAAAGCAGAAAAACAAGTAAACTCCCCAAAATCATTACACAATACTCTGCAATGGGAGAAATTTTTATTGCGCTTTGTACAAAAAACTAACAGGTGGAAATCGATTATCTTTTTGATAAAATTGTAGATTCCCACCTTATAACATGCATTTACCTTTCCAACGCCTTCACCCGCTCCATATCCGCGCTGACATTGTCCATCAATGGCTGCAGCGTTTTCTCGCTGAAATCGAACTTTATATTCGCGGTTTCGAATATTTCGGGCAAACGTTTTGTTCCGCCCAATTCAAGCGCCTTTTTATAGGACGCCACTGCGCCGTTGAAGTCCTCGAGGGAATTATGCCAGACCTGCAATGCGCCCAGCAAGGCGATGCCGTATTCTATATAATAGAACGGCACCTCGAAAATGTGAAGCTGCTTATGCCATGAAAATTTTAGCGCTTCTTCATAGCCGCTGTGATCGACGCCTGAATTAAACCTCTCCATCAGACTGACCCAATGTTTCGCGCGCTCGTCCTGCGTATGGTCGGGATGAGTGTAAATCCACTGCTGAAACGCATCGACAATGGCTACCCACGGCAGCAAACCGATGTCTCCGGTGAGATGATCATACCAGGCTCGCGCCGCTTCTGCATCTTTGTAAAACACATTTAAATAAGGCGCCGCCAAATGTTCCATAGACATCGAAGCTACCTCGCAAAATTCCATCGGAGCATGGCGGTAAATCGTCAACGGTTCGGTTCGAGCCGCCAGGGAGTGGAACGCATGGCCGCCTTCGTGCAATAGTGTGAATACGTCACGGTTTAAACCAACGGCGTTCATAAAGATAAACGGCAGCCTGATTTCACTCAGAGTTTCCTGGTACCCTCCCGGGGCTTTTCCTTTCCGGCTGTCAAGATCGAGCAGCCCCATATCGATCATTATCTGAAACTTTCCTCCAAGCTCCGGATCGATCTGGTTAAAAATATCCCGGCATCCGAATATCAGATCGTCCGTATTGTCGAATGGTTTCAGAGGATTTCGCCCGTATCTGTCGCAGGCGACGTCATAGGGTTTGACAGAATCGATGTTCATGGCTTTGCGTCTCTCTGCGGTAGCCGTTTTTGTCAACGGAACCACAATATTCTCGATGCCGTCGTGAAATTGAAAACAATGCTCAGGACCATAATCGAAACGCTCTTTCCGGCGGAACATGTAATCGCGATAATTATCGAAACCGGCGTTTTTAGCAATTTTTATCCGAAGTTTCAACATTTCGTCAAACAGATTCTCAAGCTTTTCAGCGTCCTGTAAACGCCTGCCTGTCGTCAGATCAAAGACTTCCTTCCTCACATTGCGGTCGCTATCCTGGAAATAAACGGAAGCTTGCTGCATTGTCAGTTCTTTGCCTTGGTATTCAATGGTCATGGCGCCGGAAATCTTCTGATATTTCTGAGACAGCTTGCTTAATTCTGTCTCGATCGCGATGTTTTCCTCGCGGTAAAGTTCCAGTTGATTCCGGACTTTTTTCAATAATATCGAATATCTATCCGGATCAAGTTCACTCACCCAGGCGCTGTCAACGAGCTTCTGATTAAGCGAATGGCTATATGGTTTTATTTTAGGCAGGATATTTTCCTCGAAGTCGAGAAATGCCTTTTCTTTTTCTTCATCATCAGTTTGGCATGTCATTAAGACATATCTTCTATCGCCTTCTTCAGAAACAACGTCCGCGAGCTCGCTGCTGTCCAAAAGGAATTTTTCCAGATCTTCCTTCGAACTCAATTTTCTATCGTCAAGGCTTTGAAATAAACGTTCGATATTTTCCCATTTCGAAAAATCCAAATCTTCGGGAACAAACTGGCGTGGAAATTCAGTTGACGGTCTTGGTATGTTGGCGAGATTGTTTTTTACTTTCAAACTCATACTTTACCTCATTTCGTTCTAAAGTGAAAAAAAAAGGCGTCTCTAACAGACGCCGGATTAAATTCTGAATAAAACTCTCGATAAGTTTTACTGTGGTGAGCGAGAGACGGGATTTGAACCCGCGACCTTCACGTTGGCAACGTGATACTCTACCACTGAGTTACTCTCGCTTATTTTTCGCCTGCACCGAATACTGCTTATTTATCCTCGTTCTCATTCGCGCTTTCATCTAACGACTGTTTAAGCCGGTCCAGCGCTTTTTTGCGTTTTCTGCGCAGGTTACGGCGTTGACGGCGAGCATTAATATACACAAAAATAAAGGCTGCCGCAAGTAAAAATATGACTAATAGCTCCAGAAGATCTCCAAAGTTATCATTTTTTTATCTTTTTCGTTAAGAAGATAATAATCTAAAAAGATATTGTCAAGTAAACACATTTTAACGATGAACCGTTCGCAACCTGCAGGAGCGAGGCGGCGAAGCAGGCTTGATTTCCGGCGGGTTAAGAACCCGCCCTGCATTTGGCGCGCTTTTAAATACAACTTAGCGCCAAAAAAAGGAACCCCCCGGATCTTTCGATCCGGGGGGTTGTAAAGCTGGTCGGGATTACAGCATTCGCTGTGACGCTGCGGGATTTATTTGACCAGCATAACTTTCTTAACAGCTTCAAAGCCGTTCGCCGCGGTCATTCTGACCAAGTAAACGCCGGCTGAAGAACTGCTTGCATCCCATACCGCAACATGATTGCCGGCTTCGACCGCGCCGTTGACAAGCTGAGCCGCCTGGCGTCCAGCTACGTCGTAAACGCTAATCGTGATATTGCCCGCTTCAGGCATACCGTAAGCCAATCTTGTTACGTTGTTGAACGGATTCGGGAAGTTCTGGCTCAGGTAATACTCGTCAGGTATAGCAGTCTGTACCGTAACATCGACGACCGACAGATCGTTGATCTCAAATACAAGACCCCTGCCTTCCAAGACATTGCCAACCTCGAGATCGATGGCAGCCTGATTTTCAGCATCCCACGCCTTCAGGGTAAACGCCTCGCCCTTAACGGCGCCATCGACTGTTTCAGTTGACTCATCATCGCCCCAGACAGCAATACCACAGCGACCATCGACAACGTCTCCGACGCCGAGAATCTTGCCGGAGGCGCTGAATGCGGCGATCTGATCTCCATCTTCCACCTTGAGTCCGTCGATGCTGTTAACAAGGACGCTCATGTTTTCTTCGGTTACAGGCGCAGTCCATTGCTTCTGAACCTCTTCGCCGGTAACGAATGCGACTTCTTCCTGTTCCTCAGGATAGTTGAAGACGATATCTTCTTCGACGTCCAACTTAACCAGGTAGCCCTGGCCCGGTTCCCAAGGATCCATATTGCTGAATCGCCAGGCGGGTACGAGGAATTGGCCTATGCCGTTCTTCGCCAATTCTACATTGTCGATGATCGGAGACAAGACATAGAAGTCAGGTCCGGATGCATCAAGCGTGTAGTCCGGGAAGTAGGCAATCATATTCCAGCCCGGAACCATCGGGATATCGGCGTCGGGAGCCACCGGAGCGCCTTCGAAGGTGATCTCGACGGCTTCCTCGACTTTGACCATGTACCCTTCAGTGACATTCCAATAAGGAATGCTGTTGAAGCCCCAGGCCGGAACCCAGAACTGGCCTACGCCGTTCTTCAGAAGGATAATCTGATCTGCGCCGTCAGGACCAAGCTCTTCCCACATTTCGAGAACATCTGGACCGCCGTCGCCTTCACCGTAGAGATCCTGCTGATCGACGTTGATGGAAATCATGTTCCAATCTTCGTTCAGTTCAAGCATGATGTCGTCGGAGCTGAAAGCTTCGACAAATCCAGCAGATTCGGCGCCATCCGTCCAAACTCGAGCGCCGTCTTCAATCGTAAGTGCAGCGTCCCAATACTCTTCAGCAGCGGGATCATACATTGTAACCATAAAGGCGTCGCCATTCGCAAATCCAGGATCATCGCCTTCCGCGCCATAAGCAGGAAGTACGATATCCCTTCCAGGAATCCAAACGGTCGCTCCTGAACATACTCCATCAGGATTGAACACGCCGATTTCCCAGCCGCGCGGGCAAGGATCGCCGTCGAAGTTGGCTTCGGTAATTAAAATCCTGTGCATTAAATCGGTTTCTGCAAATTCGAATCCGACTATCTCCGGTACACCGGTCGATAATGTCACGTCGATTTCGATCATTCCATTTTCGGGATCGTTAGATTCGACGTATAGAGTTCCGGTGTAATCAGTGTTGTCTTCAAGACCCTCTGCGTTAAAGGTCAAGGTTATATCCACCGATTCACCCGGTTCGACGTCGCCCTCATCGGGATCATAAGAGAACCAGGAAGGGGAACCGAGCAGCAACATCCATTCAAGAAGAACGGGAGCGCGCGAACCCCAGCCGCCATTGTCCCAATGGTTGCGGAACACGTGTCCGGAAG